>JAKAWO010000200.1 GCA_021827255.1 Acidobacteriota bacterium
TCTACCGTCACGAAGCGATCGCCGGATTCCAGCCGGGCGTCATAGGCTGTCCTGAACCCGAGCCGTTCCAGATAAAAGCGCAAGCTTCGGTCCAGATCACGAACATAGAGGGTCACGCTTTGGATACGAACATAGGGGTCTGGAGAATCCGGATGGAGGGTCGTCCACTCCCCGGGATAGGTCGAGGTCGAGTCACCCATGCGCGCGATTATAAGGCATCCAACGCGCGCGGGGTAGGCTTCCGATCCGCAGGCCCGGCGCGCTCCAGCATGCCCGCCTAAAAGTGGGCGCTACGCGGGCGACGCTCGGGACAATCTAGAACCCGCGATCCGAGAAAGTAGTGTCGCGGTTGCGACATTTGACGCGTAGGGCGCCGCCATCCAGTGGGGTTAGCAGGGAAGGGGCGGAGCCGGCCGGTGGTTCCCGATCGAACGCCGCTCTACAATGGGCAGGCACTGTGGCGGAGGCGAAAGGGTCAAGCGAGCGTGAGCTTGAAGGCGACGGCGTAGTCGGAGGCCGGCTTCTGCCGAGGCGGCTCGATGCGTAGGCCCTGGGCGGTTTGCCTGAACTGAACTTTCTCGGGCGAGCCGAGGAGTTCCACGTGGGCCACTTTGCCGGGGTGGCCTGGAGCCGCGGCGCCGAAGGAATGCAGAAGCACCGTCCCGGTCGGCCATCCCAGCGCGATGGCATAAACCACAGTCCCAGCCTTGTTGCGTGTGAAGCGGATATCGCTCGCGTCGAGCTGGCCGATGGACTTGCCCTGGAAGGAGCCGGGCTTAATCATGTGCGGCCCCTCGCCAAAGACCGTCCAAGGCCGCGTGGCGTAAATTGCTTCGCCGTTGATTTTGAACCATTCAGCGATGCGCTCGAGAATCAGGCGCTCCTTGCGGTCAATCGTGCCGTCGGGCTTGCCGGGAATGTTGAGCAGGAACGTTCCGTTCTTGCTGACCGTATCCACCAGCCAGTGAACGACCTGGCGCGGCGGCAGGTAACCGCCGTATTCGCCGGGATGGTCGAACAAGGCGCGCTGGTAATGCCATTGGCCGATGCAGGTCTCGGATTGCCAGGGATGGGGCAGGATTTCGGCGGCGAGACCGCGCTCGATGTCCGCCACCACGGACTTGGCAAGATGGGGCGGGACTTTCTTGATGGTGATGACGCCCTGCATCGCGCCGCCGTTCGCGGCCAGGTTGTGATTGTAATAGTACGCGCCGATATTCATTCCACCCCAGCCGAGCGGGAACAGCGGATTGTCAAAATAAAGCAAGTCGGGGTTGTGCTGATCTACCAGATCGTGGGTGCGGTCGTAAAAGTTCTTGACGTAGGAAACATCGGGCAAAGCGTCGTGGGGGTGCTTGGCGCCATAGAGCTGCTGCGGATCAAGGCCCTGCCACCACTGGCCATGGCCCTGAGAGAGCGTCAAGCGTCCGTCGTAAGGGCGGCCGGCGAAGGGCCCTGAAGCATCCGCGCCGTGGCTGGTCTGGAACCACCACCAGTTGCGGGCCTGATGCACGGTCACGCCAAAACGCAGATTGCGGCTGCGTGCCTCGGCCGCCCAGTCGCCGATGACGTCGCGGTGCGGGCCGAGGTTGACGGCGTTCCAAGGATGGTGCTTGGAGTTCCAAGTGTCGAAGCCGTCGTGATGGTTGGCGAGCGAAACAAAAAAGCGAGCGCCGGCGCGCACATAGAGGTCCATCAATTCCGACGGCTCCCAGTTTAAGAGCGTCCACTGCGCGCAGAGGTCCTTGTAACCGAAGTGCGAAGGGGGGCCATAGTGGGCGAGCTGGAAACGGTTCTGGCCGGAGCCTTGCATGTACAAGTTGCGCGCGTACCAGTCTCCGTCTTCCGGGACGCACTGCGGGCTCCAGTGGTTCCAGATGCCGAACTTGGCGTCGCGATACCATTCGGGACATTCGTACTGTAGGAGCGAATCCCAGGTGGGCTGGTAGGGCCCGTCGCCGGCCAAATCCGGAATGGGCGAAACCATCGGAACGCCGTCGTGCGAGCCGCCGGGAACCGGCAACGCGGGCGGACTGCCCCAGCCGGTCGGCTTCCAATCCTGGTCGTTCAGGCGCTCGGCAACGATGCGGCCGTTGCGCAAGGCGTAAAAGACGCGCGCACTCTCGGGCGTGGCGCAGAATTGGGCATAATCCTCGGTGTAGCGGTCAAAGCCGGATGCAACCGACCCGACGCCAGCAGTTGGCGGGGTGCTGGACGGCAAAGAACCGAGGGCGGACGCACTGGAGCCGGGCAAAAACGCCGATTGGGCGGCGAGCCCTCCCAGCAAATGGAAAAATTTTCTGCGACGCATGAGGACGAATCACCTCTCATAATGCGGGAATTCGCGCCGCGCGAACCGCGGCAGCGGTAGTTGATATCACAGGCGAGCGGCGGAAATCAACCGCTGATGCAAGGGTGCAGCGAGCCCGCCAGTACGGCTTTAACACCGAGCCCGCGGAGGGGACGAGCGGCCTCTCGGTTGAAGCTTTTCTGACACAGACGCCGCCCAGGGGCGGTAAGAGCCGTGGCGAGCTTAAGCCTGCCGCCATTTAGCCGTCGCACTTTACGATGGAGGCGCTATCTGTTTCATGGCCCGCCGGACTGTTCGGTCCGCTCTCGCCGGCAAAAGGCCAGTTTACATTGAGCCACAACTCCTTCTCGCGCACTGCGGCGGGCACTTTATCCACGCGCAGGTTTTCGAGCCAATGCACGCCGGTCTTCCCGGCAACGAGGATGTCCTGATCGCCGTCCCCATCAATATCGGTAACAATGATTTGCGTGCCGATCTCCGCCGTGCCGTTGTAACTGATCGGAAACCGAGTGAAGGTGCCGGTGCGCCGGTTGATCTTATAATAGAAAATGCAAAGGGGATCGTATAGGCCCGGGTCGGGGTCACCTCGATAACGCTTGCCGGTAATCAATTCCAATTCGCCATCGCCGTCAATGTCGGCGAGCTTGAGGGCGTGAGCCTCAGAAAATGAGTTGTCAATGACGTGGCGCCTCCACGTCCGCTTGCCGCCCACGCCCCTTTGCTCGAGCCAGTACAAGCCAAAACTGTGGCCGTGGCCATAGATCACGTCCATTTTGCCGTCGCCGTTCACGTCGTAGCCTAGAATGGGAAAGCCGGCTTCTTGCAATTCCCACTCCGGATGCCAGCGCCACTGGTCGCGGTCCGCGTCCACGTTTTCGAGCCAGCCATGGACGGAGAGGAGATCCTGCTTTCCGTCGCCGTTGATGTCCGCCACGCCCACGCCGTGACCGTCGGCGGCTTTGCCGCCCACGTAGTGAACGACGGGCTTCGCGCCCGCGAAGTTGATCCAGATCAGATTGGAAGGTTCGTAATGGGCAAAGGCGACGTCTGCCTTACCATCGCCGTTGATGTCCGCTTGAACTCCGCCCTCGGTCGCTTTGGAATGGCAGATAAGGCTCCGGTTCCAGAAAACGTCCGGCTTCCTCGGGTTCTCATACCACCAGACGCCGTCCGTCTGCCAGGCCGCTGTCACCAGATCCATCGCGCCGTCGTGGTTGACGTCCACCGAGAACTGAGCGCAATCCGCTGTAAACTCGATCTTGCTTTGACCCGCGATGCGGAAGGGCCAAACGCTAATGTACCGGAATTGGTGGCGTTTCCACACGGTCTCGTTTGGCCCCGGGTTCTCATACCAGTAGGCCCCACTGAGGATGTCCGGCCGGCCGTCCGCATTCATGTCCATGATGGAGATGGCCTCAGCATGGTCTGTTCCCAGCCGATGCGAAAGGAAAATGTCCGCGCGACGCGAAACCGGAGTGACCGTGCTCTCTCCCCCGGGAGACCTTGCAGGATCCGCGCGCAAGTTGCTCGCCGCAGCCCTACGCGGTCTCGCGGCAGCCGCCAGTCCAACCGCTAAGAATTCACGCCGATGCATAAGCCCCCCTCTGTTTTAGCTTCGACACACAGGATTCTCTCCGCTTGCTACGACCCGCTCTAAGCCGAGCCGGCACCCCGTGCTGGCGGACAGCAGAACTGCCCGGCCGCTCGGCGCTCTGCTCGCCCGGGCGGATTTGGCCCGGGGGCAGGCTAGTGATCCTCAGCCGGCATCCTCGAACAAGCCGCCAAATCATACCAGCATCCAGCCCCGTTTTTAAGAAAATCTTGAATTTTCCTTGAGCCCTACTCGGGGAAAACTGCACCCTCAGGCGGTTGCCGAGGCGCCACGTCGCTTTTTGCCGCCCTGGCGATGGTCAGCGGCAAAGTCATTGGCGAGTGTCATCGTCCGCGACGCGCCCTCGAGTAGCCCTAGCCCCTGAACCCGGTCGCGGCGGCCGCTCCCGCCGAATTGGACGTGCATTTGATTCTGGACAACTACGGCACGCACGAGACGGCGCTGATTCACTGTCGGCTACTGCGCCATCCTCAGTGTCATTTGCACTGTACTCTTACCCAGGTCGTCCTGGATCAACTTGGTCGAGCCCTCTCTCACGAAAAGCCATCCGTATGGCTCCGACTCAGGATTATATCCGGCGGGCCGGATTGATGAACATTTCGAGACCAGGCTTTTTTCTGTTACCATCTAGCTCAGCGCCGGAGCACTGCGCGTCAGTTGAAACGGCAGGCTGCGGCGGGCCAATGAGTCGGGACATACTAGGGAACCTGTAGTCACGCTTCATTTTGGATTCTACATTTTGCCGGAGGCGCTTTCCCCATGAGCCAGAGAAGGAAGATCGCGCTTGCCTATGCGTTCGCTGTTCCGGTGGTTCTTGTGATCGTGCTCGCGCTCCATGTCGGTCTGTACGATGTTTCGCACTCGGCAGGGGACATGGCCGGGGCGGCGAAGGTGATCCAGCAAACAGCCGTAGCCGTCTCCTCGCTGAAGGAAGCGGGGACGAACTCGGAAGCCTACGTCGCTTCGCCCGGTTCTGAAGTTTATAGCAAGGGCTTCCAAGATTCCATTTCGCGGCTTCGTGGGGCGATAAAAATCATCGACCAGAAGTCGGCGAACGATCGGAATGCTCATAATAAAATTCAAAAGCTCCAGCCTATGATCGAGAAGCAAATTGCTTTTTACGCGCAGGCGATGGAGAGAGCGAAGAAGAAGTCAGCCTCTCGAGAGACGGCTGAACCTGCCACCCAAGCCCAGGGCCGCGTCGCCGACATCGAGCATGCTCTGCGCGACCTCCAGTCCGCAGAACTGACTCGCCTTCAGCAACTCAGCGGCACGGCAACGCGCAGTGTGCGCTTGGCAGGCCTGATCACATCTTATGGTGGAGGCTTGGCCATATGGCTGGTGGCAGTGGGGGCCTTTCTTCTGTTTCACGATGAGAAAGCGCGAGCTTGGAAAGGCGTCGAGCGTCGAGTCCATACGAAGGTTTTGCAGACCTTGCCCCTCGGCGTGTCCGTGACGACCGATGCTGGAATCATTGTTTACGCCAATCCGATTGAGGAATCGTCGCTCGGCTACAAAGAGGGAGGACTCCTCGGCACCAGCGCCAATACTCTGCACCCCCTTGAGGAGCAAGGCGCCGAGCACAAAGTGCGTGAAATACTTGATTGTCTCAGATCAGATCATGCATGGTCGGGCGAACTACCCGTTAAGAGGGCGGATGGAACCGTTCAGATCGCGCGCTCCTGGGTCCTCAATCTGCCGGTTCCGGGAAAGATATACCGGCTGTTCGTTCACGACCTTCCCCCTATGGGCGGCAGCGCTCCTGGCGACACTGCCGGCACAACTGCCTGCACTGCTGCTTGACAACTACCTGGAATTGATGTATGGGAAGACAGGCTATCGTTCGGCCTTAACCTTCGGCGAAGGGGGTTATGATGAACCGAAGCTCAACCATGGTGTCTCGAAGGGAGGAGCGGATTTATGTC
>JAKAWO010000201.1 GCA_021827255.1 Acidobacteriota bacterium
GGCGCAGCGCGCCGTACCTTTCTTTGATTCCAGCCATGGCATCCATCCCGTGGATGAGGATAGACCAAGGCTGCCCAAAATGGAACTGTTATTTGCTAACAATCTCTTAGTGCAGCTCCGTCAGCCGCGACGTCCCCGGTTCTTGCCTGCGCCAGGGCAGCGCCGTGTGGGCGCTACCAGTTTGGCGGCCCCGGCCCGCCGCCACAGATTAAGCCGCGCGTTTCTCCGATGTTTTGTGAACCAGTTCCCGCATTTCGAAGATCGAAATCATCGGCAGAAAGCGAATGAACAAATAAAACAGCGTGAAGAACAGGCCGATTGAGCCGAGAAACGTCATCCAATCCCATCGAGTCGGATAGTACATTCCCCAAGAAGACGGCACAAAGTCGCGGTTGAGGCTGGTGATGATGATCACGAATCGCTCCAGCCACATGCCGGTCTGCACGGAAAGCGACATAAAGAAAAGCGCCAGCATATTTCGCCGCACCTTGGAAAACCAAAGCAATTGCGGGATCGCCAGGTTCGCCGCAATCAAGATCCAATAGACCACGGCGTACGGCCCAAACATGCGATTCATGATCATGAACCGGTCAAACGGATTGCCGCTGTAAAAAGCCATGAAAGTTTCCATGGCGTAGCTGTAAGCGACAATCAGTCCTGTGGCTAGCATGATCTTGGCCATGGTGTCCATGTGGCGGAGGGTGACGAAATCTTCCAGGCCGTAATATTTGCGCAACGGGATGGCCAGGCACAGCACCATCGCGAAGCCAGAATAAATCGCCCCAGCGACGAAGTAAGGCGGGAAGATGGTGCTGTGCCAGCCGGGTTCAATGGCGATGGTGAAGTCAAAGCTCACCACGGTGTGGACGGAGACGACGAGCGGCGTGGCCAAGCCCGCCAGGAGCAGGGAAGCCGTTTCATATCGCTTCCAGTGCTTGGCCGAACCTCGCCACCCCATGGCCAGGATGCCGTAAACAACCTGTTTGATCTTGGTCGTGGCGCGGTCGCGAATCGTCGCCAGGTCCGGGATCATCCCGACAAACCAGAATAGAATTGAGACGGTGGCATACGTCGAAACCGCAAACACATCCCAGACCAGCGGGCTGCGGAACTGCGGCCACAGCGTCATGGTGTCCGGGTAGGGAAACAGCCAGTAAAACAGCCACGGCCGGCCCATGTGCAGCAGTGGAAACATTCCCGCGCACGCCACGGCGAAGATCGTCATCGCTTCCGCAAAGCGGTTGACGGCGGACCGCCATTGCTGGCGCATCAAGAGCAAGAAGGCGGAAATCAGCGTCCCCGCGTGCCCAATTCCAATCCACCATACGAAATTGACAATCGCAAACCCCCAGCCCACTGGGATGTTGATGCCCCAAATGCCGACACCCTTGGCGAACAGAACCGTGATGGCGAGGTTGAGCGTCAGCAGCAGCGCGATGGCGACGGCAAAGCCCCCCATCCACTTCTTGCCCGTGCCTCGGGTCAGGACGATGGAGCTGATCTTGTCCGTGACCGACCCGAACGAATGTCCGGGCGCGAGGACGGGCTCGGCGACCGCGGCGCCACTATTTTTCCCCGGTTCAGCGGGATCCATTCACTGACTCCTTGATCTCCGGGTTGGGATTCCTGAGACGCGCCAAATAAGTGGTGCGCGGTCTCGTATTCAATTCTCTTAACAATCCATATTGCCGCGACTGTCCTTTCAGTTTGCTGACCCGGCTGCCGGGATCGTTGATATCACCAAACACGATCGCCTGGGTCGGGCAAACTTGCTGGCAGGCGGTTTGGATTTCGCCGTCGCGGACCTGGCGATTCTCGATTTGGGACTTGATCTTGGCCTCTTCGATTCTTTGAATGCAATAGGTACACTTTTCCATCACGCCGCGGCTGCGGACGGTGACATCAGGATTCCTCAATCCGTACAGGCTGGGCGTGGTCCAATCCGAGTACAGATAGAAATTGAAGCGCCGAACCTTGTAGGGGCAGTTGTTCGAGCAATATCGCGTGCCGACACAGCGGTTGTAAATCATCAGATTGAGCCCGCCGGGGCTGTGCACCGTGGCGCCGACCGGGCAGACGTATTCGCAGGGCGCGTTTTCGCACATCATGCAGGGCAAGGGCTCGTTGTAGATTTCGGGATGATCCAGGTCGCCGTGGAAGTAACTGTCCACGCGGATCCACTGCATAATGCGGCCGTCGTCCACCTGCTCCTTGCCCACGACGGCGATGTTGTTTTCCGAATAGCAGGCCACGACACAGGCATTGCAGCCCACACAGCTATTCAGGTCAATGGACATCCCCCATTGATAGCCTTCCTTGTAATTGTAAGGAGGATAGAGCGAGGGGGCCTGCGTAGTTTCCTGCGCCGGGTCGGCGGCAAAATCAGGGTTGCGGCGGAATTCCTCGAGGGTGCCCACGCGCACCAAGTCGCGCTTGAAGGCTTGCACGCTCTCGAGCTCTAGCAGTTCGCCTTGCTGGTCAATGGTGTGAAAATATTGGGTCGTCACCAAATGGTAGCGTTTGCCCGTCGGCTGCGGTGGGGAAGCAAAGGCCGTCCACATCTGCTCCGAAGTCCTCAGCACATAAGCGTTGAATCCCGGACCGTTGCCCACCCGTCCGGCTCGGGCGCGACCGTAGCCTAGGGGAAGGGTGATACTGCCGTCGGCGTGGCCGGGGACGATGAGGATGGGGAAGGTTTGGCTGCGGCCGTTGACCGTGATCTTGACCACCTCTTCCCGCGTCAGCCGCAGGCGCTCCGCGGTGGCCGGACTGAGCATGGCGGCGTTGTCCCAGGTCAGCTTGGTGATCGGTCGGGGCAGCTCCTGCAGCCAGGGGTTGTTTGCAAATCGGCCGTCCCAGACGTTCGTGTCCAACCGGAAGGAGATTTCGAGCCGGCCGGCGGGCGCGGAAGCCGGCGGACCCGCGACGGAATCAAAATCGGGGTTGAGTTTGACCGGTTTGGGCGGAAAGGCGGTTCCGGGAATAACGCCTTGCTCGAGGGCCGCTTCCCAGAACCGCTCGAAATCTTTGGAAAGGTTTTGCGTTTTCCAGTATTTGCGGACTGTTTGATGCGGTGTGAGACTTTCTTCGCTCAGCAGCGCATTCATCAGCTCGTGCGAAGTTTTGCCGGCGTAGAGCGGAGCGATCAGCGGTTGGATGACGGTCGCTGTGCCGTCGTAAGCACGAACGTCGCTCCAGGATTCCAGGTAATGCGCCGCCGGAATGTGCCACTGGCAGAGATAGGACGTTTCGTCGTCGTAAAGGCTCCAATGCACTCGCTGCTTGACCTTGAGCAGCGCCTCGGCGAACTGAAGGTCGGCCGGCGCGTCATAAACAGGGTTGCCGCCGAAAATCAGCAGCGTCTCGACCTTGCCAGCTTGGATGTCGGCGACCAGATCGCGCAGAGATTGGAGCTGGTTCATCGGTCCCGCTTCAATGGGGTTGGTATAGACCACCGTCTTGCCGGCATTGCCCAGCGCGTCATTGATGGCATGAGCCAGAGCATGGACGGCGGGCGGCTGCTGGTCGCCGGCGAGGACCAGGCTCGAACCGCGATGCCTCTCGAGGTCGCGCGCTAGCGCGGGAATCCAGTCGGAGGGAACTTGCGAGGGCGCCGCCGGCACGGCTCCATTCAGCTTCACGCCAAGCGCCGCGGCCACCACACGGGTGAACGTTTCAATTTGATGGGCCGGCAACGCCAGCCGGTGGTCAGCCAGGGTTCCGGTGCCGGAGGGCATGGCTTCCACAAGGTAGAGGCGGTTCATCGTGCTGTCCGGGCCAATGATTCGCCGCTTGTTTGAAAAGTCTCGCGCATAACGGACGCTGCCTGGCCCAAAGCACTGGAAGTCGGCGTCGAGAGAAAGAATGACATCCGCCTGATCGAAGCGGTAGTAGGCGTTGAGGTGCTCGCCAAACGCCCGCCGCGCGCCTTCACGCGCCGAATCGCGGCTGGCGGCCTCGTATTGGTGCCACTTTGCCGCTGGAAACTGCTGCAGAAGGCGAGCAATCTGATCGCCCAGCGTGGGGGAAGCTACCGTTCCAGTTAACAGCCGCAGCCCCTCCCCTCTGTTCCCGCCGTAAGAACTTCGTAAGCCTGCGACCACACCCAGGAAATCACTCCAGTTCCCCAAGTGTCCTTCGTGCAGGACAACCTGGGAGCGGTCCGGATCGTAAAGGCCGTATATGGAGGCTTGTGACAACGTGTCCGTGGCGCCTAGACTCGCCGGATGGTCGGGGTTACCCTCGATTTTGGTTGGCCGCCCAAGATGGCTTTCGACCAGAAGCCCGATCCCACAGCCGTCCAAGGGCATGGCGGTGGCGTAAAAGAGGGGTTTGCCGGGCTGGAACTCAACCGGCGGATGAACATAGGGAACGATTTTCTCGAGAGGAATCTTGACGCAAGCGGTCAGGCCGGAAACCGTTGCTGAGGCTGCCATCAGCTTGAGGAGATTGCGGCGGCTAATTCCCCGCCCGCTTTGGGTGACCGTCCCGGGAGCGAACTCATGCTTCGCCAGCTCGCGGTATCTCGGCGTCTCCGCCAGCTCCTCGAGCCCGCGCCAAAAGCGCCGATGCCCGCCCTTGGCCAAGCCCGAACGGAGCTCGGAAATATCTACGAAATCTTTTGGCCTTCGGTCGTTCATTCTCGGCTCAGCGCCTCTTGTGGTGTCTAGCGATGGCACGTATCGCAACTCGTCAAACTTCGGACCCTGTATCTTTTAACCAGTAGCTCACCCAACCGGAGCTGACTGGTGTAAACCACACTCTTATATACCAGTGGGTGCTTTTTGCTGGGGCGATGGTAAATCGGGTCAAAAACCTGGGCGCGCGGCCGAACGTAGCGGTCGGGGTGGTTGTGACAATTCAAGCACCAACGCATGTAAAGCGTATGCTCCCGCCAGGTGATGGGCATCTTGCCAATTTCCCCATGACAGGTGGTGCAGCCGATCCCTTTGTGGATGTGGATCGCATGATTGAAATAAACAAAATCGGGCAGCGCGTTGACCCGCGTCCACTCGATCGCTTGATCTTCGCGATAGCTGGCCCGCACAGGAGCGAGCATGGGGCTGTGGACCCAGAGCTGCGAATGGCAGGTCATGCAAGTGTGGGTGGTCGGCATTCCCGCGTACCAGGAGGTTTCCACCGTCGTGTGACAGTAGCGGCAATCAATGCCGTCCGTCACCGTATGGTGCCGGTGGCTAAAAGGAACGGGTTGCGGCAACGGCTCTTTGACGTAGGTCATGTAGGCGGAGCGATTGACTTTCCAGCTGATGTAGCCGATGGCCGCAATCAGTAACACCACGCCGAAAATGGTCGCCCGAGCGATGGTGTTGAAACTACGATGGAAAATCTGCGACATCAGAGTTTTTTGAGGCCCCTAAACAGGCTTCACACATCGTCTTGCTGGCGCTGCTGTCAAAAGCGAGGCTGGTTCAGGCCTTGCTCAAGACCCTGCCGAAAGATCCCGGCTTTGGCCTTAGCTTTAGACAGCGCTGGGTCTTGAAGTGCGCTCCACGGAAGCTTTGCAAACTTCCGAGAAGACCACCGACGCTTCCGACGGGGGCAACGCATGAGAGCGGTGCGGGAAATCCCTGGCGCATGCCGTTCGGCTGCGAGCAAGCCCCTTCCTTCGCGCTGAGCCTTCGTAGCGACACAGTTGTGAGGAATTTCCGACCCGCTACCCACTGCAAATTTCGCAATATACAACAACGCTTTCTCGAATGCAAAATGTTTTTGACATATTTTGAGATCTTACGAGAAAAACTTTCCAGCGGGTGAGGTGAAATTCGGAGTGGAGTAGCCCCTTTACGGTAGATCG
>JAKAWO010000202.1 GCA_021827255.1 Acidobacteriota bacterium
AGCGCAATGGGCAAGGGAACGCGCGAAGTCCGGATGAGGCGCACAAAGGGCCTCCGCGCCATTAGCTCAAGGCCGAGAGTCGTTTCCCGGCTCCTCAGCGTCACGAGACGAGAGTACAACACTTGCCTGTGGCTGGCCGTATTCGACCCTCCCAGCGCCAACGCCCGAGGAACAGAAAACAACAGCGTGAAACAAGCGAGCGCCACCTTTTCTTTCCATCTCCGGATTCTGGCCATCTCTCACCTCCAAGTTCGCACCTGCACAACCACCTGCCGTATGTTCCTTGCCTCGCTCAAACTCTCATATGCGCCAGAACACTGCAAATCGATCATTGGCCGCTGGACGGCTTGACGACCGATGGGAACCCCGCTAGCCGAAGTTCGTCACTGTGCCCAGCAGCGGGTCCAAGCCACGCTCCATTATCTGCCCGGAGGCGAGCGGCACGACGTGGCGCCGCCCAAACCTACTTCACGACCGTCACCGTAATTGTGTTGGACCTGACGGAGCCCTTCCAGTACTTCTTCGCTGCCCAGACCGGAACGCCGAGCGGAAGGGGCCGAGTCACCCAGATGGTGTATATGCCCGGACTGCTTAGGTCGTAGTCCCTTGTGACGTTTATTTCCTCGGGGAGAGCCTGGCCAGGCTTTAGCGTCCGGCCTATATTGCCGATCACGGCTATGCCGGGCCCGCCCTTCGCTCTGGCTTTTCTGAGCTCGCGCACGCGGGCGGACGGGGGAGCCGGCCGTGCTCGCGAGTCGAGAACATGAATCTCGTAACGGAACCCGTCCGACGGGACTAACCCGGGGGATGCCGGGAAGGTGATGTCGTGCCCGGAATCATTCTTAAGCGTGGCGCGAAGCACAAGTTCGGCACCCAACTTCAGGGGTTTGCCCGGGGCCTCGAGAATGACTGAAACGGGCCCCTTGGCCGCCGACGCGGTAAGCCCCGTCGGAACCGCGAAGAGGATAACCAAGCAAAGGAGTCGAAGGGATGACTGCTCCATATAGCTCTCCTCATTGGCATACCGAGTCGGGCTGCACCACGTTGCTCCAGCCTGGGAACGATGAACTCGCCCTTCGGATTCTGCCCATCTTTCACCTCCTGAATGCTTTCCAATAGCCGCCGATGGCGTTCCGCTCAGTTTCCCTAAAGGTTCGCTTCCCCCGCGCCGCGCCGCTAAGGAACTCTCGGCCCGGGCGCCAACGGTCGCAGGCGGATCGTAAGAACCTTGCGCTCGCCGGGAGTCATCCTCACAGTCCACCGCCAAGGCTCGAAACCCGGCGCACTGACGGTCAAAGTGATGACCTGTTCTGAGGGGAACGGATAGGTAAAGTGGGCTAGTACAGCCCCACGCCAAAAGCCCTCCGCACGCCCCTTGCGCCGTAAGTCAAGACGGGCCCGCTTGATGGGCTTGCCCGTCCGTGCGCTCACGATCGTCGCGGTCAAGAAGGCGGCCTTCGGACCAATTCGCACGACGACTGTAGCCGCCGGCGCTTGCGGCGACACAGTGACCTCCGGGATCCGGCCGCGCCCATAAAAGCTTCCGAACGTATTCATCGGCGGGTAACCCGCATTTGGCTTCTGAGCCATCACCCCGTACGTGCCCCAGCGCAGCCGACGGATGGCGAAGCGGCCCTTCGCATTTGTCTCCGCCACCGGGGTAATCATTATTGATGGGGCGCCGACGATTTCAACATGGACATGGGCGTATGCGACGGGATGCGACAGCTCATCCAGGACAGTTCCGCTGATCGTTCCGTTGTCGGGGGTAGGAGCGGCGGCGGGCGGTTTCGCCGCCGACCAGAATACCCAATGCACTTCGGGCACGTCGTCGCCCTTCACGACGAGCGTGGCCGGCCCAAGCTTGTCGCCTTCGATCTGAGCAGAGAAAATTTCATTGTTGACGCGGTAGAGCACCAAGCCATCGCTGCGAACGTCGAGCACTTCGCTGTCCTGCTGGCCCGTGTTTATCGTTATCTTTCGGCCGTCCACCAAATTCTGAAGCAGCAGCCTGCCGGGCATGAAAACATTCGAGAAATACATGCCTCTAACGCGGGGCAACTCCCGCACTGCGCCGGTCGGAGTGTCCACGTCCACCTCATTCGCTCTCTCGTTCTCCACCCCTGGACTCTCGCGGCCTTCCGGATTTGGCTCCTCAACCGTCGTGGCAAGCCACGGTCCGAAAAGCCGGGGAGTCAAATAATCGTAGGGAACCATGATGACCGACCAGCGCCCCGTTACTTTGTTCAACACATACACTGTTCGGGGCCATCGCGGCTCGGCACTCGGCACAGGGGCATAGAGCGCGAAGAAACGCGGAGTATCAGCTACGATGCCTGCGCCCCGGAAAGTGGCGGAATGCTGGCCCGTGCTGTCCTCGTAACTGACGGTGTGGGCTCCGGCATTGCGCGGCAGAGAAGGAGGCGTGGGTCCGAGCATGCCCATGCCGGGGCCGAGGCCGACCGGCACCATGATTTTGCCTTCCTCGATGTTACCGCCGGGCACGATGTGTTGTTCGTATGGCCCGCCTCCAATTCCCGTGTACCGAAAATAGCGATACAGATCCCAACTACCCTCCGTAACCCGGGGCTGTCCCGGAATTGCCTCTCCGAAAACTCTTGCGACCCTCCAGGTACTGGGACTGGCCCCACCGGCGTAAACTACGCCCGATGGGACGCCGGGGCCAGCGACCGCGCCCCACGTTGGATCGTAGGAGTCAGAAAATGGAAGAATCGCTGATGCCATCGTCCCGTTTGGTGACGGGATGGCGTCAACCCCTTCGGGTGCGTTTTCGTGAATCACACTCAGCGCGCTCATGTTTCCGTTGAGAACGTAGAGGTGCCCGCTGAGGTCGTCGGTGACGGCGTACAAGCCCTCGGCGATCTGGCGTATCAGCGTCAGGCGCCGGCCCCGCACGGCGTATAGTCGCACAGGGTAGGCGTAGGTGCCGTACGCAGGCGTGCCGGCAACCAAGTACAGATACCCACCGCCGGGACCGGCGCTGCTTTCCGCCCCTAGCTCTCCGAACGACACAGTTGCTCCTGACAATAGCGAGGACAGCGTAATCGCGAAACACAGCAGCCACAATGCCAGCCGCTTAGTACGCCGATGCATTACAGACGTTGTAAACATAGTTGTTCGACCCAGGAACGAAGTACCAGTATTGGTCCGCAGGATCGGCCGAGTCTAGATCCCAGTTAATGTAATACGCGTGTGCGCCATTGTACGACTTTATCAGCTCGGCGTCCTTCCAGTCGCTTGGCTGTCCGTCGGATAGGACAAAATGTGATGAGCAATTTGGTAAGGACTGCTCCTGATATAACCACCCCGGCGGCGGGTTGCCGCTCGGCACGCCGACGCCCGGCTGTTGAACCACGCTGCATGTGGCGTCCCCGGCAGCCGAGCCGCCAGAGTAGGTGCCGCGAGTGAACGAACACATCTGCTTTACTTGGCTATCCCAGAATGGATATGCGCACGTGCCGGGTGAGCAGTTGCCGCTAGCCTTGTTATTCAGGATGCTTACGGCATCCTGCATGTTTTCGGTAAACATCCAATAAGGGTCCTGATTGGTAGCGTTGGCGCTCGCGGTGCTAATGCCGTAGTAGCCTGGGTCTTCCGTCCTATCGATTTGCATCACGCCATTGCCGTCTGGCTTTCCCCAAAGGGGGTGTCCTGTTGATGCGAAGAATTGCAGTCCCTCTCCGGATTTGACGCTTTCCACGTAGAGGATATACGGAAAGAACCAATACGGACCCTCGATGGAATTCTCCTCCGCGTCCGTTAAAGTTTGATCCTGGTTCGCTCCCAGGATGTGGAAGCCGATCGAGCCGGTCGCGACCTCGGTGGAACATGAATAAACAACAGCCGTTACGGTCACGGAGCCGCCGATGGTCTTGCCAGGGGAAGCCTCATAGGGCCAGTTGAACTGGAACGGCTGATCGCCGGGCAGAGGCGACCCGTACGCTTCCGGATCATCCCGATTAGCCTGAAGAGCGGCCCTGTCTGTGAAGCTGGACGTGAATTGCCAATCAACGTTGTATGCCGATGTGTTGTAGGGGGATCCCACGGTGAAAGTCAAATCTGGCATCGGATAGTCAACCGACATGGACGTAATCGAGTAGAGGTTGCAGTCCGTCGCATTGAAATTGGTCGAAGGCCACCCGCTTGGGGGATCGCAAGGATTGATCAAAACGATATCCGTTCCAGAACCGATATAGTAATAGGTCGTGCCCTCTTGATACTGACCGGAGACCGTGGCCGCACCGACTGCCTGTGCCGAAGCTGGCGCGACAAGTAAGCAAACCGGTGCGAACAATACGGCGCAAGCCCAAAGAAGCGCCCCTGACCGACGGCTCCCTGGTCGCCGCGCTGTGCGCCGTGTGCTCCGCTCTAAAGTCATGGTTCACCTCCCAATTGAAAGGGCTGGGCTATTCTACTCCCCGCTGCTTCGCCCTCGGCCCCAGGTCATGGTCTGCGAAACGCTTGGCGTACCATTCGCCGAGAGACGTCAGTCGTCCAAACGGCGGCATGACTTCCGAGAACTGCTCGACGGTGTTCTGGAACCGTGCGTATCCGTGTGGCCCTTTGAGGATTTCCTGCAGCCTCATCGCCGCCAGGGCGCGGTCGCGGACGTACTCGACCAACGGCCCTCCCTGCCATCCGCGGGCGCGGAGAATCCTCCTCCTCAAGGTCGCCATTACCTGCTCGCTCGTCGGAGAGGAAGCGAGAAGGGTCGCATCCGCAAAGACCTCGTCGTGGTCGGCTGCGCGGGCGAAGAAGTAGTAGCGCCAGATCCCGGTCTTGTCTGCCCCCCAGACTTCTCCGTTCGCGTACACGACCGAATCTAACTGTGGAACAATTGCAGCGTAAGAGGTCGGCGGTGGAAGGTCTTCCGGCGAATACAGCTTGGCAAAGGTATCTGGATGCTGGAAGTTCGCATCGAAGCGGAGCGTGCCCCAGTTGAACAAAGGAGAAAGCAGGCGGGCCTCCCCAGCCTTAATAGACGTATCCTCAAGTGGGACGGAATTCTCAAGAGGCGTGGTAATTGAGCGCGCCGTCAGGTATTGCTCCGCCACGCCATTGTTGTCCTCCAACTCCCAGCGCACCGCATAGGCCCGAGCCGTTACCGAGTTGTCATTGCGCAAGATGATGAGGAAAGGACGCAGCTCCTCGTAAGTCGGAAGGCCGGTGAATCCGGGGAAGTAGGCGTCCACGTCGCCATCAAACCTGGGATCGGCCGGTGTAATGAATGTGAGTGGTGGACCCTTACGAAGACGGAACCGAAAAGTGAGCTTGGGCTTGTGCGTAGCCTGGAGTTTGGTGGGCACGGTTTGGCCGGCAATACCGCACGGAGCCACCGCACATGCCAGAAGCAGTAATAGGCTGGGCTGCAACCGCCCTTGCAAGCTCCGCCAAAATCCGGGCGTCCGTTTGCCCATACCCATCCTCCCCTCAGCTCTTCGCCAACAACTCAAACTCATGAAGAAGACCCGTCCCCCAAAACTGTCCCTCATCTTCTCATTCGAGCCCCCACCGGCGGTGCCTGTGCGCAAGCCCCGGTCGCACTCCCGCGGTCCGCCCTAAAAGGAGAATCGTGCGCGGTGATCGGCTGGAGTAGAAGCTGGCTGGAGGCGCAAGGAGAGGAAGGCAAAGGAAACCGCGAGTTTCTTGGCCGATGCTCTCAGCCAGGGCCATGATCGCCCTCCGATCGCTGGAACATAACTCCGGCTCGCTGGGCGGTCAATGGATTTTGCTTATCCGAACCTGCTATTTGTTATCCGAACCTGCTATTTCTGCCCGCACCTGCTC
>JAKAWO010000203.1 GCA_021827255.1 Acidobacteriota bacterium
TTTTTCGCTACTTCGGCGGCGAGGGCGCGCGGCAGTTCAGCTATCAGATTCCCTCCGAGCGCGAGAATGTTTTCTGCTACACGCTGCGCAAGCCGCTGGGCGTGGTGGGGCTGATCACGCCGTGGAACTTTCCGAGCGCCATTCCCGCCTGGAAAATGGCGCCGGCGCTCGCGGCCGGAAACACCGTGGTGATGAAGCCGGCGTCGCTGGCGCCGCTTTCCGGCTACCGGCTGGTCGAGGCTTTGCACGAGTCTGGATTGCCGGCCGGTGTGCTGAATTTCGTAACCGGCTCGGGAGCGAAAGCGGGCAATCCGCTGGTGGAATACGCCGGGCTTCGCGTCCTATCCTTCACGGGGTCGTGCGAAGTGGGCAACGCGCTCTATCAAAAGGTCGCAGCGCGCAAGATTCGCACGCAGCTCGAAATGGGGGGCAAAAATCCCACCGTCGTGCTGAAAGACGCTGATCTCGACTACGCCGCGGACATCCTGGTAAACGGCGCGTTTTTCTCCACCGGGCAAAAGTGCACGGCGTGCAGCCGCGCCATCATCGAACAAGCCATCTATGAACCGCTGGCCGAGAAACTGGTGGAGAAAACGAAGAAGCTAAAAATCGGCAACGGCCTCGAGCCGGGCGTTCAAATCGGCCCGGCGGTGGATCAGAAACAGCTTGAAACCGATCTGAAATACATTGAGATTGCCGAGCAAGAGGGCGGGCGGCGGCTGTGCGGTGGAAAGCGCCTGGCGGGCGGCGCTTACGACAAAGGCTATTTCATCGAGCCGACGATCTTCGATGGCGTCACCCCGAAGATGCGCATCGCGCAAGAGGAAGTTTTTGGCCCTGTGTTGGCCTTGATGAGGGCTAATGATTTCGACGACGCGATGCGGATGGCCAATGGCGTCCGGTTCGGGCTTTCGGCCTCCATCGTCTCGCGCGACTTGACCCGCGTCCATCAATTTGTAAACCGCATCGAAGCCGGATTGATTACCGTGAATCTGCCGACCGCCGGCGTGGAATATCAGTTGCCGTTTGGCGGAACGAAGGAATCGAGCTTCGGGATGCGCGAGCAAGGCCCGCAGGCGCTCGATTTCTATACGGAAACCCGGACGGTGTACCTGAAATATGCATGATTGCCGGTTGTCCTCCGCCTTGAATCTTCTCTGTGTGGACATTGAATACGATGCCGCGTATCATTCGATCCTGGCTTGCGTTTCTCAGAGAGGTTGAGCTTGCTTTGGGGCGAGGTCCACATTAGCACGAGGTACAGCCATGACGCTGCCGCGACTCTGTTCCCGGGTGATCGCCTTGAGCTGCTTCGGCAGATACCGGCTGGCCACAGTCGGTTAATCGTAACCTCACCTCCCTACAATATCGGCAAAAGATACGAGAAAAGGATCGCGTTCGATGAATACCTGGGCCGGCAACGCGACACAATAAGAGAATGTGCCCGAACGCTTGCGGACGACGGGAGCCTTTGCTGGCAGGTGGGAAATCACATTGCGGGAGACGGGGAGGTGTTCCCACTGGACATTTACATATACAGGATCTGCAAGGAGCTCGGACTCAAGCTCCGAAACCGGATCGTATGGTCTTTCGATCATGGACTACACTGCCGTCGGCGGTTCTCCGGGCGGTATGAAACCATTCTCTGGTTCACCAAGACAGACCGCTATACCTTTAACCTCGATCCGGTTCGTGTTCCGCAGAAGTATCCGGGCAAGAAGTATTTCAAGGGCCCAAAGGCTGGTCAGTACTCCTGCAACCCGCTTGGCAAGAATCCAGGCGACCTCTGGGTCATTCCGAACGTTAAGCACAATCACATTGAGAAGACATCGCACCCGTGCCAGTTCCCCATCGAGCTGGTTGAGCGCCTCGTCTTGTCCCTTACTCATGAGGGAGACTTGGTCGTCGATCCCTACCTAGGTGTTGGCAGCACGGCTTGCGCGGCAGTTATTCATCGTCGGAGGGCAGCGGGAGCGGACCTTATTGCCGACTACCTGAGGATCGCTCGGGAGCGAATTCGGCTCGCCTGGGACGGCAAGCTACCGCGCCGCCCGCTGGACCGCCCGGTTTATACCCCCGGTTCGAATGACCGCATTGCCCAAATGCCTCTCGAGCTGCTGACAGTGAGAGACGCTTTTCGGGCACCCTAGGCGTGGCGGAGGGCCGCAGCTTGAAAATAGTCCAGTCTCACTCGCACCTCAACGGTTATGAGTGGCTCCTGGTTCACCATCAGGAGATGTGGAGGGAAATCGAGGCAATCATAGAGGGCATTGATGCGAGGGAGTGCAAGACGAAAGTAAGCAAAGAAAAAACGATGAAAGGGCGAATCCTATACTCCCCTATTCAGCTTAATGGGGTGTTCACGAAACGGTTCAAGGCGGCGGCATGGCAGGAGAGTCGGACCAGCTATTGGGTCACTGATGACTACAAGTTGGTGCGAAGGACCATGCTGCTTGCCCCTGATAGGCAGAAGCAGGAAATTGAATCAGCGGGCCGGCGAGCGATTTTGTCTTACAACCAGACGGACTTCGTGAAACAGAGGATCGCCGTCGAAGTTCAATTTGGCAAATATAGCTTCATCGCTTATGATCTCTTCGTCAAGCACCTGGCGTTCTTCGTGGGTGACGCGATCGACTTGGGAATCGAGATCCTGCCCATGAAGGCTATGCAGGAACAGATGTCATCGGGTCCTGGCTACTATGAGGGTGCGCTTTACGATCTGGCTCGCCAGGGAAGGGGAGTCCCAGCCGTGCCTTTGATCCTGCTTGGAATCGAGCCCTAGCGGACATCATGAAAATGGCTAAACAGATACTTGATAGGCTAAAGCTGCCCGCCGAGGACAACCACGCCCTCAAGCCGTCGAAGAAGCGCTTCCCGGACGGCGGGCAATTCCGGATTGAAATCCCCAGCGTCGAAGGCCCGCGCGTGTTTCGCGAGGTTCTGGCGACGGCCAAGGAGCTCAAGGTTCCCGTGCATCGCGTCAGCCAGGGCAGCGGCGTGATGTTGCTGACGCGCGACGAGATCAAAGAGATGGCGCGGATGGGGCGCGAGGAAGGGATGGAGGTCTGTCTGTTTGTGGGGCCGCGGGCGGCGTTTGAGACGGGCGCGCAAACCGCCTCGAGCGCCGGCAAGGTCATTGGCTTGCAGCATCGCGGCGCCGATCAACTGGTCTATGCGATTGAAGACGTTCGCCGCGCCTGCGATCTTGGCATCCGCAGCATCTTGCCCGCCGACCTCGGCCTGATCTGGGTGCTGAACGAAATGAAGAAGCAAGGCGAGCTGCCGAAAAATCTGGTCATCAAAAGCTCGGTCACGCTGCCCGCCGCGAATCCGGCCACGGCGCGCCTGTTTGAAAGCCTTGGCGTCCTAACCCTCAATATGCCGACCGATCTCGCGCCCGCCCAAATCGGCGCGATTCGCCAGGCGGTCGAGATTCCACTCGATATGTACATCGAGGTGCCGGACAATTTCGGCGGCTTCGTGCGCTATTACGAAATGCCGCAAATCCTGCGCGTCGGCACGCCCATGTATTTCAAGTTTGGCCTGCGGAACGCCCCGGACATCTATCCTTCCGGGCTGCACCTCGAAGACCTTGCCGCCAAAATGGGCCGCGAGCGCGTCCACCGCGCCCGCCTTGCCCTCGACCTGCTCAAGGAATACGCGCCGGAAGTGAAAATGTCTCCTCTCGGGTCGAAAGACCTGGGCATCCCTGAGCCGTGAGGCGAGAGTCGTCAGAACATCGGCATGGTGATATCGCCCCAGAAGCTGCGGGGTGGAGGGATGACGACGGCGTCGAGCGACGGCGGGCTGCCGCTCACGTCCGCAATCACCACCGGCGTCATCCGAGCGGAAAGGTCGAGCACGTTCGACACCGCCAGGTGACGGCGGCCGGGTTCGTCCATGCGGGAGAAAACAACCTTGTAGCTGTTCTCGGGCGTTCCCATGATGCGGCTCCTGCGATGCTTCACAAGAAACGGGAAAACGAAGCCGACGAGATACTTAAAGCGGCTGGCCGAGAGATGCGAGAACATTCGGTGATTGATGCCCACGTCGGCAAACATGTTCACCATGCCGTAATCGGCGGGAAGAACGTGGGCGGCAAAGACGGCGCCGGGCTGCTTGGCGAGCGCCCGCTCGACGCGCGGGTCCTCGAGGGCGGCGCTGACCACCTGGCGAATTTTTGCCGGCGGCATCGGCCAGGTGGCGATCGCCAGCGTGCGCGCTTGTGGCAGGGCCGCTGTCGCCGTGTGGGCGATGGTATAACGCCGCAATAACAACCCGCCGCCGATCCCCAGCGCGATCACCCCAACGGCCGAGATCGCCAGCGCCGCCGCACGATTCGGAATCCAGCCCAGCAAGAGCTTGAACAATTTGCCGCCCGGATTTCCCGGCAGGAACATGGCCGTCCGCCCGCGGTAGGCGGCGTACTCCGGATGCTTGGCTTCCATCTGTTTTTCTTCGAAGCGGGCCAGGAAGTAATAGGCGAGCAGCATGCCGACAAAAAGGATCAGGATAATGATGCGCGGCCACATGGTCAGCAGGCCAAAGGCGGCGATGGACAGAGAGAGATATTGCGGGTGGCGAATGCGGGAATAGATGGCGGAGCGAACCACGCCCTGGCGGAAGAGTTTGGCCCCGTAAACCTGCGCGGCGCAAAACAGGAACCCGAGCACGCCCAGGCTGAAGGCATAGGTCCCAAGCTGCCAGCGCAAGAATTCCAGAACGGGGCTTGTACTGATGACCGAGTGGGGCAGGAAAAAGGCTTCGAGCCAGGCCGTGGCGCGCCAGCGGTGCAGGCCATCAAGCGTCGGAGCGTAGAGGGAGTACCAATAAAAAGCAAACGGGCTGATCATGATGATGACTTCAATCATGACCAGGCCGTAGAGGGCCGAGAGCAGCCACTTGAAGAGCTTCTTCATCGGCCTCCAGGTCCGGCGGTACTTATATTAGAGCTTTCAAATGCTGTCAGCCCCATTCGCGGTTATTGACACCCTAACCAACATGGTGAGCGAAGGCAGCCTCCACGGGCGTCGCGTAGCGGCGACCTTTAGGCCGGCAAGCGTGCCCGCCTGAAGGCGGCCTCTACGGGCGCCGCAGGGAGCGGTTCGGCGATATGGCGGCGGGCCGACGCCTTCTAGCCTACGCTTTCCTCTTCCTCCCGGGGTAATGCTTGACGGTGAAAATCGCGCCCAGAAGAATCAAAAGGATACCCCACCAAACCGGCGGATGGAGGTTGGAGAGCACGGTGTCCGGGGGATGCGACCACTCTGCGAGGCCCTGAATGAAGATCAGAACTCCGTAAACGAGCAGCAGAATTCCGACAAAGAACCAAACCGGAATCATGTGATGCTGTTCGGTCTTGGAATCCAGCGCATCCACGCCGGCGGTTTTTTCGCCGCCGCCCTTATGAACCTCGCCCGGCTTTTCTTCTGCCATCGGCTTCTCCCGAGTGATGCGAATCTCTTTCCACGTTTTTTGTCGCGGTCATAGAGCAGAATGCTCCCTTCGCGCCTACCGGAAAATCCACTGTAAGATCAAGAACACGATAAAGCAGACGCCGGCCCAGAAAATAGGCCGCTTCATCACGGGCAGATCGCCTTCGCTCGGGATCTCCGTCGCGCCGTAAACCAGTCCGGTTAGCTCCGCGACCGGTCTGGGCCGGGTGGCCAAGCTCACCGCGACCGTCACCACCACAACCGCCACGAACGACCACAGCGCCTGCCACATATCTTGGGCCAACGGCTGAGCCTTGGCATAGAAAGTAAACCAGGCGATGCGGGTCGCATTGTTAGATCGGAA
>JAKAWO010000204.1 GCA_021827255.1 Acidobacteriota bacterium
CGCCCCGCGGGCGGAATTGCTCACCTCGCACGCCCAACGCCGCGCCTCGGATTCAGGGCAATTCCACGCGCCCTCCTCCGCACCTCACCGGGCGCTCCACCATCCGAACCGTTCTTACCGAAGGATCAAGGCAGCTTTCCCAGGCAATGCCAACTAAAGCGATTGCCTACAGCCCGACTACTATGCGGGACCGTCCCTAGCCCTGGTTGATTTTAGGTGCTCTATCTAATTCCTTAAGTTTGTGGGAATCACGCGCGGCTCGTCTCGCCGGCGCACCATCCGCTCGACGCCCTGACCCCTCTGGCCTCGTTGCGTCAGCCGAACATCTTGTGATAGTTCTGCAGGCAGAGGCGGGCGGTTTTAAGCTCCGGATACCGGCTGCCTTCCTGCTCGATCAAGAAATACTCTGCTCCGCCCACGCTCTTGGCCGCGGCGATTAGCCGCCTCCACGGTGTCACGCCCTCGCCGAACAGGACCGTATAGCCGCCCTTCGGCGACCAATCCTTCAGGTGCATCGAGCGGATGCGCCCTGGGTGGCTTTTGACCCAGGCGACCGGATCGCTGCCCGCCGCGACACAGGTGCCCACATCGAGCTGCAGCATGATGCTCTTTTCCGTGTTGTTGGCGATCACCTGCATGGGTTTCGTGCCATCCACCGGTTTCCACTCAGCGTCGTGATTGTGGTAGCCCGCATGGAAGCCATGCCGCTTCATCGTGTCGTTAGCCTTGTTCAACATTTCCGCCAGCTCCTTCCAGCCATCGAGCGTGGTGATGTTGCCCGGCCAGGCGAGCACGATGAAACGCGTTCCCAAAATGTGATTCAGCTCCATCGCCTTGCCGATCCCTTGGGGAGTGAACGAGACCTTGTTGTTGTGGGTCGAATAGCAAGGCATGCGCAGCCGGTCGAGCTGCTCGCGCACCTGCCGAGCGTAAGCGGGCGTCCACTGGTAGTAGGGCGCGAAAAACTCGACGCACTGGTAGCCCATCTTGGCGACTGCTTCGACCGTTCCCGGCAAGTCTTTCGCCAGGTCGTGACGGACCGAATACAGTTCCAGCCCGATGGGGATCTGCTTCGTGGCGGCGGCCAGCGACGCCGCTCCCAGCGGCGCTGCCGCCAAAAATTCCATAAACCTGCGGCGCGACCATCCATTTTTGTTTTTCATAGCGACTTCACCATATCACAGGAACGCCGCCAAAAGATAAGGAATCAGCGGCTCAGGCGCAAGCCCTTGGCGCGCCCCGCCAAGGATCCGCCCGGCCCAATGCCGAGCGCGAGAATGGCGACGCTCGTGATGACAGGATTGCGGCGCGCTTGGTCCGCGCTATAGGGCCGTCGCCGTTATTTGCAGGCGTCAGGACGAGGCAGCCTGGAGAATGTCGGCGACGGCAGTCGAAAAGCGTTGCCAATGGGTGGTCTCGCGCTCCAATTGCTTGCGGCCACTTTTCGTCAGCCGATAGTATTTGGCGCGCCGATTGTTTTCTGACGCGCCCCATTCGGAGCTGATCCAGCCCTGCCGCTCCAGGCGATAGAGCGCCGGATAGAGCGAACCTTGCTGAACTTGAAGCACATCCTTGGAAACCTGCTGAATCCGCTGCGCGATACCCCAGCCGTGCATGGGCTCTGGATCTAGCGTTTTCAGGATGAGCAGGTCAAGCGTTCCCTGCAGTAAGTCCACGGACCTTTCCATAGGCCATCTCCTTTTGTCCCCAACTCGAGCTGCGGCCCAACTTGCCTTGAGGAAGGGAGTCAGCTCTGCGGGCTGCCGACTTCGGATTTCTGAATTTTGCCCTCCGCGCTTTCCTCGCCCGTAACGCGGCCGTCGGTCAAGTGAACGACCCGGTCGGCGTGGGCGGCAAAGCGTGGATCGTGCGTGACCATACAAATGGTGGCGCCGCGCCGGTGCAACTCACTCAGCAATTGCATCACCGCCTCGCCGTTTTTTGAATCGAGATTACCGGTCGGCTCATCCGCCAGCAAAACCGCCGGCTCGCCTGCCAGCGCCCGCGCCACGGCCACGCGCTGCTGCTCGCCGCCGGAGAGCTGCGCCGGATAATGCTTCATGCGGTGCGCCATCCCCACCCGTTCGAGCACGTCCTTCACTCGCCGCTTCCGCTCGCTCGACGCCATGCCCCGATAGGTCAGCGGCAGCTCGACGTTTTCCTCCACCGTCAAATCGCCAATCAGGTTGAAGCTCTGGAAGATGAAGCCGATATCGCGGTTGCGAATGCGCGCCCGCTCATTAAAGCCGAGCCCATCCACGGGCTGGCCTTTGAGCCAGTAGCGGCCGCCGGTCGGCGAATCGAGCAGCCCGATGAGCGACAAGAGGGTGGATTTGCCGCAGCCCGACGGCCCGGAAATCGAAACGTACTCGCCATTCTGAATTTCCAGATTGACGCTCTCAATCGCGTGCGTCTCCACTTCCTCGGTCGCAAAAACCTTGATCACTCCTTCGAGCTTGATTAACGGTTCCATGCCGCTCCTCCTTGGATTAGGCGCCCAGCTTTCAGCCGTCAGCTCTCAGCCGTCGGCCCTTAACCGTTCGCTTTCCGATTCCTGCTTCTGATTCCTGTCTTGCTCCTCAATCCTCCAATCGCTCAATCACTCAACGGCTCGACCGCCCGATCACTCAATTGCGCTACTCCCAGCGCAAGGCCACCATCGGGTCCACATTCGTCGCGCGGCGGGCCGGGATGAAGCACGCAAAAAGAGCAACGAGAAGCAGGGCAAGAGAAGCCGCCATGAACGTGAGCGGGTCAGTGGGCTTCACGCCGTATAGCAAACTCGACAGGAATCGCGTCAGCCCGAACGCCCCGACGATTCCAATGGTCACGCCAATCAACGTCAACTTGATCCCTTGCCCGATGACCATCCTGAGAATGTCGCTCTTCTGCGCCCCCAGCGCCATGCGAATGCCGATTTCATGTGTGCGCTGCGTGACCCAATACGAGATGACCCCATAGAGTCCGAGTGCGCTCAAGAAAAGCGCTAAGCTGGCAAACAGCCCAAGCAAAATGGAGTTGAATCGCGGCCGCGAAACCGTTCCCGCGATGACTTCTGTCATGGGCTGAGTCATCGTAACGCGTTGAGTGGAGTCAACATCGGCCACGGCGCGGCGCAAGGCGGCGGCAACGCCAGCAGTGCCGACCGCTCGAACCAGGAAAACCGCCGTGCGCATCCATTGCGACATCAGATTGCCCGGCGCCTGAGTGACCGGAATATAGACCGTGGGCTGCATGGGCACGTCGAGGCCCATCGCCCTGACATCTCCCACCACTCCGACTACCGTGCGCGGGGGCTCCGTCAAGCCCGCGAAACTTTGGCCCTGGTACATGCCGAGGATGACTTGGTCGCCGATAGGATTTTGGCTTCCCCACCACTCCCGGGCGAGCGATTCGCTGATGATAATCACGGGCTGAGAGGCGGCGGTATCCGCCTCCGTAAAGGTACGGCCCCGAAGCAGCGGCACGTGCATCGTCGCGAACAAATCGGGACTCGCGGTGCGGAACTGCATTGCACCAATGCTATCTTCCAGATGGCCTGCGCGCTGGACGGGAATATTGAACTGGCTGGCCACGGGCATCTCATTGATGACGGCCGCGGATTTGACGCCGGGGACCGCCCGCATATGCTGCATAACGGCCTGGTCGAAGTTCCAGACGCCCGTAACAGAAGCAGCGTGCGACCTTTCGAGAGGCGTCACCACGGCGTAGAGGCTGCGCGAGTCGAATCCAGTAGGCTGCTCGTAGAGGTTGTGGAGGCTTTCAATCAGCAGGGCGGCGCCAATGAGCATCATCAATGATAGTGCTAGCTGTGCTCCGACAATCGCCTTGCGCATTCTCGTGTGCCCGCCGCCCGCCCTGCTCCAGCCTTCTTTGAGTGCAGAGTTTAGGTCGAGCCTTGAAGTTTGGAAAAAGGAGGCGAGCCCAAATGCCACGCTCGAGGCAAGAGAAATGAGAAGAGCGAACACGAGCACAGGTATGCTCAACTCGATGCGGTCCGTAGCAAGCAGGTCCCAAGGGATCGAGCTGACGAGGCCGTTCAACATCCAGAAAGCGGCCACAATCCCCGCCCCGCCGCCCGCAACCGCGAGCAAAATGCTTTCCATGAAAAATTGCCGCAATAGCCGCAAGCGGCTCGCGCCCAGCGCCAGGCGAACAGAGATTTCCTTCTGCCTGGAAGCAGACCGTGCCAGAAGGAGGCTCGCAACATTCGCGCAGGCAATGACGAGAAGAAAACCGACGGCTCCAAAAAGCATTAGCAGGCTGGGACGGTAACCACCTGTCAGGAATGTTTGGTAAGGGATTAGTGCCACACCCACTTCACCGGGATGCGAGCCGTAAATGCCCGCGAATTCCTTGAAGACGATGGCCATCGCAGCGTGCGCCTTGGAGAGCGTCACGCCTGGCTTGAGCCGGGCGATGGCGGAGGTGTTTGATCCCGAATCGGCAGAGCTGCCGGTGAACCGGAGCGGAACAAAGGCATCTGCGGGATCCACGAACTTAAACCACGCCGGCAGGACGCCGACCACAGTGAAGCTTTGGTCCGCCAGTTGGACCTGACGGCCAAGGGCGTTCGGGGCGGAGCCGAAAGCGCTTTTCCAGAGTTCGTGCGTCAGGACCACGGCTTCCGGCCCGCCAGAGCGCTCTTCATCCGGCGTGAAATTCCTGCCCATAACCGGATTGACGCCTAGGGCTGGAAAGAAGCCGCGAGTCACTGGAAGAGTTCTAATCCAGTGCACGCTCTTTCCGATTTCGAGCTTGACCGTAGATAGTCCACGGTACGCGCCTGTGGATTCAAAAACCGGGCTGTGGTCGTGGTAAAACTTGAACTGCTCTGCGGTCAGATCCTCGTTCCCGCCGGGCCATGTGAGGCGCACGAGCCGATTGGGCTGCGGATACGGCAGGGGGCGAAGCAGCACTCCATAGATCACGCTGAACATTGCAGTATTCGCACCAATGCCGAGCGCCAGCGTGATAACGGCTACTGCTGTGAAGCCCGGATTGCGGCGCAATTGGCGCACGCCGAAACGAAGGTCCGCCAGCAGCGTTTCCGCAAAGTAGGCGGCGCGGTTTTGGCGGCACTCTTCTTTAATCGCCTCGACGGGGCCAAACTGCCGCAGCGCCGCGTAGCGAGCTTCTTCCGCGCTCATGCCCGCCGCCACGTTCTGCTCGATCTGCTTTTCAAGATGAAAGCGCATTTCGTCGTCGAGCTCCTGCTCGGCTCGTTCTTTGTGGAACAGGGCGCCGAATTTCCTTAAGCTTCGCATGGCGATCCCCACCTCCCCGTCCGGCCATCGAGCCAATGCTCCAGGAGTTCAATCGCTCAAGGACTCAATCACCGGATCACTCGATTCTCCCCCGCTCGTCACCGTAGCCTGACCCGGTCAAACCGATCCCAGCGCGACATGTCGGACAAAATCACTTGGTCGCCAACGTTAAGCCCGCTGAGAATTTGAATGGCGTTGACCGAGGCTCGGCCGACCTTGACCCGAACGCGCACGGCTTGGTGGTCGCCATCCATCAATTTGAAAAGGCTGATGGTGCTGTCTGACTCGCCGAAGGCTGGGCGGCCCACGTAGGTGACATCGCTCAAATGCGCAATTTCAACGGTTCCATCCACGCTCAAATCGGGCACAGCGCCCGGCGGCAGCGGGCCGTCCAGCTCGACGTCCACCGTGCGCGTGCCGTTCTGAACGGCGGGGTCAATGCGCGTGACGTGGCCAGGAATGATTCCGTTGTGCGTGTCAATCGTCGCTTTCAGGCCCAGCTCGATGTCCTTGGCCTGCGTTTCCGCG
>JAKAWO010000205.1 GCA_021827255.1 Acidobacteriota bacterium
TGGTTCGGTTCCATACCTCGGCAACGTTCAAACGCGCCGGCATCACGAAGGAGTATCATGTCATCCGCGGCTACATCCTGCTGAAAAAGCCTTCGATGATCCGGATACAAGGCCAAGCGCCGGTGGCTCAGCCCGAAGACTGTGGCATTGCTGCGGACTGACGGCAGTTGCGCCTCTCGATTCCGCCGAAAAACCTGTTTCTGATCGGACGAGATAACTATCGAGGGCCGCGGAAACCGGGATTGGAGAACCTGCGCCCTCAGCATGTTCTGGAGGCGCTGCTGATCCCTCCGGTGGAACCTACAGAAGAATACTTTGTTGAGGAAGACGACCGGGGGGGGCGCTCGTATTATGTCCTGACGGTGGTCAAACCGGGAGGGGATGGGGCGCTGAAGCTTGCGCGCAAGATTTGGTTTGACCGGACGGACCTGAGAGTGGCTCGGGCAGAGATTTACGGCGCGGGCGGAAGGCTGGAGGAGGACGTAACCTACTCAAACTACGGGGATTTTCAGGGGATTTCCTACCCTTCAGATATCAAGCTCCGGCGACCGGAGGAAGGCTATAGGCTGAGCATTCAGTTCCAGAAGATCATCTTTAATGAAGAAATTTCTCCGGAAAAATTCGAGTTGCCGGCGCCCGCGAACGCCAAAATCATCCAATTAAACGCGGTGAAGCTGCAGGAGGCGCCGAGTGATCGGTAGAATGATCGCCCAGAACATTCTGCGGCGACCGATCCGGACGGTGATCAGCGTTTTGGCGGTGGCCATCGAAGTGGGCATGGTGATGTTGGTGGTCGGCCTCACCCACGGGATGTTGCACGATTCGGCGCGCCGGATTGGCGGTTTGGGAGCGGATGTCATGGTCCAAGCGCCGCACGCCTCCATGTTCCTCGGCATGACGACGGCGCCCTTGCCGATCAAGCTAGGCGACCGCTTTGCCCAGCTCAACCACGTCCAGGCGGTGACGCCGGTCCTCTTCCAATTCGACTCTTCCGGCGTATCCCTCATCTGGGGCATTGATATGGAAAGCTGGAACCGCGTGACGGGCGGATTCGCCTATCTTCGCGGCGGGCCTTTTACGGGACCGTACGACGTGTTGGTGGATGACTGGTACGCCCGGCAGAATCACGTCCGAGTGGGCCAGACACTGCACCTGCTGAATCACAACTTCCGCGTGGCCGGTATTGTCGTGCATGGGAAGGGGTCACGGCTGTTTATTCCGCTGGTGACAGCGGAACACCTTGCTGAACAACAGGAGCGCGCGTCCATCTTCTTTATCAAATGCACGAACCCTGGCTACACGGACGACGTGATCCATTCGATCAAGGAGCTGCTCCCCAACTACACGGTTTTGTCAGTCCAGGAGTACATGTCCCTTTTGACTTCCAATGACCTTCCGGCCTTGACCGATTTCATTACGGTGTTGGTGGCGATTGCGGTGATGATCGGCTTTCTAGTGATTTTCCTTTCCATGTACACCACCATCGCGGAGCGGACGCGGGAAATTGGGATTTTGAAATCCCTGGGGGCCACAAAGGGGTATATCATAGAGCTGATCCTGCGGGAGGCCGGCGTTCTGTGCCTGGCCGGCATCATTGTCGGGTACGCGGGAACGTGGGCCGGACGGATGCTGATCTACACAACGTTCCCTACGGTGACGGTTGAGTTGACGGTCCGGTGGGCTGCGTGGGCGGCTTTATTGGCCCTGACGGGATCCCTGGTGGGCGCTTTTTATCCTGCGTTGCGGGCGGCGCAACTCGATCCGGTTGACGCTCTTGCCTACGAATAGGCCCCCCGAGGGTTAGCCAGAGTTGGAAGAGTCCGGCGGCGCGCCCGCGGAGCCGGCAGCTTGGTGCGATGGAACCTCTCATTGCTACGCATGACCTGAAGAAAGTTTATCGAATTGGGAAGGTGAGCGTCCCGGCATTGCGGGGAATCAGCATCAACGTCCAGGAGGGGGAATTTGTGGCGGTCGTCGGGCCCTCCGGGTGCGGCAAGTCCACACTTTTGCACGTCCTCGGAGGGCTGACGCGGCCCACCAGCGGGAAGGTCCTGGTGGATGGGAACGACCTTTTCGGCATGAGCGACGCGCAGCGTACCCGATTCCGCGCCCATAAGATCGGATTCGTCTTCCAGCGTTTCAACTTGCTGCCCACCCTCACGGCGCGGGACAATATCCTCCTGGCGCAGCAGATCGGGGATGGGTGCAATCCGCACCGGTTTGCAAGCGTCACGGCGATGCTGGGCATTGTGGACAAGCTCCGTTACCGGCCCAATGAGATGTCCGGAGGCGAGCAGCAGCGGATCGCCATCGCCCGGGCCATCGTCTGCGAGCCTAAGATTCTGATGGCCGATGAGCCGACGGGCAATCTGGATAGCGAGAATTCCCAGATCGTCCTCAACATGATGCGCGCGGTCAACCGTGAATTCCGCCAGACTATCCTGATGATCACTCACAACCCGGCGGCGGCGGCGGTGGCGGATCGTATCATCCGGATGCGAGACGGACACGTCGTTTCTGACTGAAGCAAGCCGCTCTCCTCCGGTTGGATGGCCGAGAACAGCATGAACTCAGGCGCCGAACCCCAGGAATCGTCGGATGCGCCCGCTCGACCGCTCATCGCAGCGCCGGCCCGGCCGAGAGGGTGGGGCAAGGCGCGTAAGTTCATTGTCCGCTCGGTCTTCTGGTCCTACGAGCGAGGAAGCTGGCAATACGACATCATCGTGCTGGTGATTTTGGCCTTCATTTTTATAACGCCCGTTTCCTGGTTCCACGATCGTCCGCGGTTGCGGCTCTCCGACTTGCGGCACGTGCAGGGGATCGTGCAGCTCAGTCACAAGAAAGACATGTGGACGTTCCAGGTGGACGCCCGCTTGGTGCAGTCGGAGGGGAAACCAGACCTCGATAGCGTGCTCCAGGACCTGCTGAAATCCCGCCTTCGGCGGCCTTTTACGGTCAGCTCCGTGACTCCCGTCAAAGACCGCAACGGCGTCATTCTCGGCTACGACGTAGCGCTCCAAACCCATTGATGCATCTTCCTCTTGGCATTGAGAATCAAATCAGAAAGGGACTCATGAGGAAATTTGGATTCATTCTGAAGTTATCGATCGCCGCCGCGCTGCTCGTGGCAGGCGCGGTGCAAGCTCAGCCCGCGGCCGGGAGGGGCGTCCTTGGGCGTCGTAAGTACTCCCAGAGGTTGACGCTGGCGGAGATCCTTGGGCGCATGAGCGAAGCAGGGAAACACCTCAAGACCATCAGCGCCGAGCTTGCTTATACGAAGGTCACGGTGCTCATCAACGACCGCTCAACCGAAAGGGGCACGCTGCTCTTCCGCAATGGCAGAAATCCAGAAATCCGCATTGACTTCGGCCAGCCGGATTCGAAGACGGTGCTGTTTCGGAAAAATAAAGGGGAAATCTACCTGCCCCGGATCAATCAGATTCAGGTTTACGACCTGAGCCACCATCAAGGACTGGTCCAGCAGTTCCTGCTGCTGGGGTTCGGCTCCGACACGGATGAATTGAAAAAGGCCTACGACATCCGATTTGTTAAGGAAGTGCAGATTGGGGGCAATCAAACCGCCTTGCTGGAACTGGTGCCGAGGAACAAGCAGGTGGCCGCCCAGCTCTCCAAGATTGATCTGTGGATCAATGAAGAATCGTGGTTTCCGGTGCAGCAACAATTTCTCGAGCCCGGAGGCGACTACATGACCGCCCGGTACACCGACATCCGGGTCAACCGAGGGATTCCTCCCTCCGAATTCCGCATCAAGGTAAAAGGCGCCAAGCGAGTGAAGATGGGCTAGCACGGGGCCGCACGGAGAACCAGGCCAAATCCTTCCGAGCCGCCCTTTGAGGCCCCCAAGGCTGCGCTTCATCCCTATTTTTTCCCCATTTGGTTTTCCAGCCTTGCGGGTTGAAGGGCGAAGCTATATGCTGGCAGGGCTAAAAATTGCACAGCCCTAGCAAGATGAAATCAGGAAGCCGACGGAGCGCTACGCGGGTTTTCATCAGCACACAACGTGCTTAGACGAGGACGCAGCCGGGCGCGGCCGCCGGGACCTGTCAAACCAGAATGAGCGGGCTTTCATTTCGCCGAAGAATTCGTTTCGTCCATACTCGATGGCGCGAGTTGAAAATGATTGCCAAAGCGCTCGCGTCGCCCCATCATCCGGTCTTAGCGCACATCATCCCGGTCCGGCGATGCAATTTATCGTGCACCTACTGCAACGAATATGACGATTTCTCAAAGCCCGTTCCGCTCGAAACGATGGTCCGGCGGATTGACCGGCTGGCGGAGCTCGGCACCAGCATTATCACCATCAGCGGCGGTGAACCGATGCTCCACCCTGAGCTCGACCAGATCATCCAGCGGATCCGGCGCACAGGAATGATCGCGGGCATGATTACCAACGGCTATCTGCTGACCGCGAAGCGCATCGAGGCGCTCAACGACGCCGGCCTCGAGCACCTGCAGATCAGCATTGACAACGTCCTGCCGGACGACGTGTCCAAAAAGAGCCTGAAGGTGCTCGACCAGAAGCTCCAACTGCTGGCGCGGCACGCCATTTTCCAGGTCAACATCAATTCCGTGCTCGGGAGCCCGGTGCGGAACCCGGAAGACGCGCTGGCCGTGGCGCGACGGGCGATCGAGCTGGGATTCACCTCGACCGTTGGAATCCTGCACGACCACCACGGACAGCTCCAGCCGCTCGGCGAGCGGCAGCAGGAGATCTTCGAGCAGATTATGAGTTTTGGCAAACGCTCTTACTCGCGCCTTAATTGGTTCGAGCACGACCTCGCCCGCGGCCTCCCGCACGAGTGGCGCTGCCGGGCCGGCAGCCGCTATCTCTACATCTGCGAGGACGGCCTGGTCCACTACTGTTCGCAGCAGCGCGGGTTTCCCGGCATTCCACTCGAACAATACACTCGCGAACACATGCGGCACGAGTACCTCACGCGCAAGGGCTGCGCTTCCCGATGCACCATCCAATGCGTGCAGCAGGTCGCTCTGCTCGACAACTGGCGCGACCCGCAGGACCGCCCCGCCTTTAAGCCCGCCGAATCCCTCGGCTCGATGCAAACCACCAGCCGCGGATCTTAAATGCCGGGGGTCTAGCCGCGGGATTCCGGATCTTATCGCGCTCAGTCTGGCGCCTGGCGGCGCCAACCTCATGCCAGCCCGACCCAGTTTTGAGAGGTATCGGGCCAACCCGCGCCCGGCATGGGAGGCTACTTCGGCGATGAGCCGATTTTCCACTCGACCTGCGCCAGAACCGCGCCCAGGATTCTTGCGTCACGGTTGGTCAAACCCAAATGAAAGAGAAACCGGCGAAGTTTCAGGATCTGAGCGCGACGGGTCTTGGGCGTGAAGTAGCTGGCGGCCTCCAGGACTCGGATCGAGCGTTCGAGCAAATGCTCGAGGGAATGCACGCAGGCGGGATCGAGAGAGTGGGGGCGCGTCGCCCCAGGGGCCGGATGGAGCATCCCGGAGCGGGCGAGCTCATAACAGCAGACCGCGACAGCCTGCCCCAGATTCATTGAAGGGCAGGGGGACGCTGTGGGAATGCGCACCCAAGCGTGGCAGTGGCTCAGATGTTCGTTGGAAAGCCCGGTTTTCTCCGAGCCGAACAGCAGGGCGGCTCGCCCACGAACCTTGCGTCGCGCGAGCCAGCGCGGGAAGTCATCGAGAGAAATCAGATCACGGTCGAGATGGCGGCGGCAGCCCGTGGTTGTGCCCACCACCAGGGCGCGGTCAGATCG
>JAKAWO010000206.1 GCA_021827255.1 Acidobacteriota bacterium
GATGAACCCGGCCAGCATCTCGTCCGTGGCAGCGGTGTCTGTGATCAGGCGATTAACGGTCTGAATAGGGCAGAACTGGTGGGTGGCGACCACGCCGAGTTTGCTGTGATCAACGACCACGATCCTCTCCCGCGCCTGTTCGGCCATGACGCGGTTAACGGCGGCTTCGCCGGGGTGATAAGCGGTCGCGCCATGTTCGACGTGCAAGCCGTTGGCGCCGATAAACACCTTGTCCACAAAGAGGTGCCGCAAGGCGTCCGTGGCCGCCTCACCGACCAGAGAAAACCATCCCCCATGCAGGAATCCGCCGGTTACAAACACGCTGACCCCGGGGCGATTGCTCAGCTCCATGGCCACATTGACCGTGTTCGTCGCTACCGTGATGCTTTGGCGCGGATGGAGGGCGCGCATGATTTGGGTCGTGGTGGTGCCGGGGGTCAGGGCAATGGTATCGCCCTCGTTGATCAGTTCGGCGGCTGCGAGCGCGATGCGGCGTTTTTCGTCGGCAAATTTTTCGACCTGCTCCTGGTAACTCGAAACGTGGCGGAAGGCTTCATAGAGAAGCGGCTCGACGGAGATGGCGCCGCCATGCCTGCGGCGCAGCCGGCCACGCTGCTCCAGCGTTTCCAGATCCCGGCGCGCCGTCGCCACAGACACCTTGAACTCGGAACAGATTTCATCCACGGTCAACGCGCCGGTTCGCAGCAGGTGTTCCAGAATCCATTGCTCGCGGCGGTCAATTTCATCTTTAGTGGCCATGATCCTTGCCTTGCGCCGGAATCGGGCCTGCTGACGGCGCGGATTGTCCCACGCCAGTGGCCTCAAGTCAAATTGTGTTTGCGTTAGGCTGATCGGCCATCGAGCGGCGACATGCCTCGTAGCCTACGAAGTACGCTTCTCGATGTCGTGCCAATTGCGCTCAATAGCTTCCAGCGTTCTGCCCTTCGTCTCTGGAACGAATTTCAGCGAGAAGAAGAAGGCTAAGACACAAACAGCGGCGAAAATGGAAAACGTTCCTGCGGGACCGAAGGCGTGAATCAAGGAAAGAAATGTGCCCGCCACCAACCCATTCGCACCCCATACAGAGAGTGTCGCGAGCGACATCGCTTGGCCACGAATTTTGGTGGGGTAAATTTCGGCCATCAGCAGCCACACGACCGGCCCGAGGCCAATGCCGAAAAAGACGATATATCCGATCATCTCATAGAACACAATGACGCCAGCCGCATGGCGGCTGAACGACCAGCCAATCAAGCCTAGTGTGATCGCCATGCCGGCGGTGCTCATGAGCAGCAGGAAGCGCCGGCCGAGCCAGTCAACCAGCACGATCGAGGCGACAGTCGTCAGGATATTCACGACTCCAATGACCGCCGCCGCCAGAATCGCCGCCTTCGCCGACGGATAACCAGAGAGGCGCAAAATTTCCGGTGAATAATAGATGATGGTGTTAATGCCCGTGATCTGCTGGAAGATGGCGAGTGCCACGCCGACGAACACCGCCATGCGTAGGCCCGGCCGGAACAGCGAAAGGAAACCCTCCTTCCCTTCCAACAAGGCCCGCTCGATTTCGCGCAGCTCCGTTTCGGCCCCGCTACCGCGGCCCAGACGCTGGAAGCCTGCGAGAGCGCGGTCGCGAAATCCTTTGCGCGCGAGCCAGCGGGGGCTCTCCGGAAGCAGGATCATGCCGGCCACCAACACGATCGCCGGGAAAACCGCAGTCATGAACATCCATCGCCAGCTCCCATGGGCGGCAAGAGAATAATCCACGAAATAAGCGACGCCGATGCCAACGGTGATGGCAAGTTGATTGAGGGAGACGAGAGCGCCGCGGATTGTAGCCGGCGACATCTCTGAAAGATAAAGCGGCGTGACCAGCGAAGCGACACCGATACATGCGCCTACAAAGAATCGCGCGACCGAAAAGGAGACTAGGCCGACCGACATTCCGCTCAGCACCGAAAAAACCGCAAAGCCGATACCCGTGCCCAACAGCACAAACCGCCGGCCCCACCGGTCGGTGCTGTAGCCGGCGAAAGCCGAGCCGACCAGCGCTCCGGCCAGCGCGATGCCCACCGCAAACTCCAATTGAGTATCGCTGAGGTGGAAATCTGTTTGGAGGAAAAGCATGGCGCCAGAGATGACGCTGGTGTCGTAGCCGAAAAGCAGGCCTCCCAACGCGGCCACGCTAGCGGTCAGTATCACGATCCCGCGAGCCGCAGGTTTCACGACCGTCGGCGGAGCTGTCACATTGACGTTCACGCAAGTCATACCACTCGCAGCACGCGGGCGCGAGATACCTTCGCTCCCACGGCCCTATGCTGAATCCTCACAACTTGGCCAAAGGCGATGGCCCGGAGCCTGAAAGACACCCTACGCATCGACGCCCCCGCTACAGGTATCATCCGAAGATTTCAAAGGTGCTAACGGCAAGGGATGAAATTCTTCCAATGGCTCTCGTAACGTCCCGGCTCTGAGATCCACTCGACCGAAGCGGGATTCGCCGCGAACTGCGTGTAGATGGGCACGGAGCGATCCAAGCCCAACTCGCGGTAATCCCGCGACGGACCGATACATAGCTTCCTGCGAAAGCACTTCGGATTCGGCCGCCATTCGAGCCGCCCATCCGCGCCGAGCACCGCGTACCAGGCCAGTCCGCCCCGCGCCCGCACCTGATCGTAGAGAAAACCATAGTCGCGATCGCACCAGGCGGCAAAAGTCATCGGCTGTTCGGGGTCAGCGCTGAGGGTCGCGTGGGCCCAACCCGGCGGCACAACGACCACCTCGCCGGGCCCAGCCTCGACCGCGAAACAGCGCCCGGGATCGTCCGCGGCGAACTCCTGCATATAAACCACGGCGCACCCGCTCCAGATCTCGTACAGCTCCGGCGGCGACCAACCGCTGTGACGCGCGACGCGGTGGACATGGCCCTGGCTGCGAACCGGCTCAATCCCCAGCCGCCCGGAGGCAAAAGTCACCACACCATAGAGCAGCATCCGCGCTTTGAGTTGATCCCGGTGTTCTTCCTTGCCGACGTCCATCGCAATCGCATACACAGGATCCGGCCCGCTGCACGAGGGATCGCTCAGGCTCGAGCGAATCGAATCCAGTCGCCGGTACTCCGGCTCGGGTCCGAACGCACCGGGTCCATAGCGAAATCCCAGCGGATCACGCAGAACCTGAATGTCCAGGCCGGGATGAAAAGTCATGGATTCGTCCTGACGTAGGCTTTAATGGTGGCGCAGCGGCCCGCCTGAGTGGGACGAATGGTGTAGCACCCGACCGCCGCCGGCACGATGAAGGTCTCAGCATAGTGGACCGTGAACGGATCGAAAGCGCCCGCTGGACTTTCAACCACGATTTCGGGGCCCTCGACCAGATTCAGAACGTTCACGCCGCCGCGTGTATCATGCTCGACCTTTCCGGTGAACCAATGGCGCCGGGTTTCGATAAACTCGCGCTCGTCGAGCCCGGTGCGTTCTTCACGCCAGGCATCCCCCGAGGCAATGACCTCCCTGCGCTTCACCAGATTCCGCCGCACCCATTCGGTGGTTCGGCCCCACTGGATATTTTCCCGGCCGTGTTCGAGGTGAATGGGCCGCGGCTCACCATCCAGTCCCAGCCGGCCCCAGTCCCACAACTTGAAAGTGAAAATGTAGGGAGTGGCGCTGATCTCGAGCACCATGCAGTCCTTGCCCGAGCAGTGGATGGTGCCCGCGGGGATGGAGAGATGGTCGTGTTTTTTCACGGGCCAGCGGTTCACAAACCGCTGGGCGGGGAAGGGCGGGCCGGCTTGCTCCGCGCGCTCCAGGGTTTGCCACATCTTCCGCGGGTTTACGCTTTCTTTCAAGCCCAGATAAACCATCGCGCCCTCGCCGGCGTCGAGCAAGTAATAGCTTTCGTCCTGCGTGTAATGCATCCCGAACTTGTCCTGAATGTATTCGGTCAGAGGATGCACCTGCAAAGACAAGTTGCCGCCCTCCATGGTGTCGAGCATATCGAACCGAATGGGAAACTCCGCCCCGAAACGGCCGTGCACCGCTTCCCCGAGTAACTCCCAAGGATGCGCAAAGACCAGATCAAGGGAAGGGATTTCCAGCTCAACGTTGCCGAAGGCGAGCAGCAGGCTGTTTTCTTCCGGCACGCAGTCGAAGCACCAGGCGTAATTCGGCGGATCTTTGGGAAGATCGAAATGTCGCCGCATCCATTCCCCGCCCCACGGCCCGGGATCGAAAAAAGGCACCACCCGAAACGGGCGCCGAATCGTTGCCTCAAGGCTGCGGCGGAAGAGATCGCCGCCGATCAGCTTCGGATTCTCCCGGTCGTTGGTATCGAGCAGAAAGTCAATCTTCGGGAGCAAGCGCTTCTTGAGCCGGTCAGCGGCACGCCAGTCCACAAAGTAAGCGCGCTTGTACTTCAGCGCGGCGCGTTCGGCGCGGTTCCTTGCTCCCCAATTGGCAATCTCATGGTTGCGCTGCCGCGTTTGAATTTCCCAGCGCGCCATGTCCGCATAAACCAGAGCGTCGGCGCCGGGAGCCAGCAGCGATGCTCCCGTTCCAATGATTAAAGGGGTTCCTTGACCCTTCGCGATCCGCTCGCGCGCCGCCGCCACTTTGGCGGGGTCGAAAAAGTCCCCGATTTCGACCCCGTTCATCCTGCCAAAAACCGGGTCATCACCGAGGTGGGGCGCGAGCATCGCCTCCACTTCACCCGGGGTTTTCATGCATTCGCTGGTCCGAACGACGCGCGACGGCCGTACCGCCCCGGCGATGGCTTTTTCCATCGCTTCGACAAACGCCCCAGGGTAACACTCCACGCAAAGCGTGCGCGCCTTCGAGGCCCGAAGGCGTTCGAGCACGGCCGCCCAACCCACCGCGCAGTCCGCCGAGGATGAACTGATCTTCACCACTGGGCGCTTATCGTAACTAGAACGTAATTTCATGCGCCAGCCTGGCCTTGGAGCAACGGGATCGCGCCCAGCAGGGCCGCTTGATTTCCCAATGCGGCGCAGCGTAAGTTGACTTTCCCCCACGGTGTCCAGGCATGGCGATTCACGTAATCCTGCAGAGGAGGAAGAATCTCGGAACCGCTCTGCATCACGCCGCCGCCGAATACGACGAGTTCCGGATCGTAGGCGTGGATGAGGCCCACGGCGAGGGCGCCCCAAACCGCCAGGCAGCGCTCCCGAACCTCGATGGCCACCGGATCGCCGGCCCCGGCATAATGAAACAACCGTTCGAATGTAATCCGGTTTTCTTTTGCGAGCCGACTCGAAGCGAATCCGGGTGTGGCGCGGCAAACCTCCGGCAAGGCCCATCCCGACGCCTCCGCCTCCGCGCAGCCCAGAGCTCCACACGTGCACCGTCGCCCGTTGAAGAGCACCGGAAAGTGTCCGCCCAGACATCCCGCCTGCGCATGCTGGCCGCGCAAAAGCCGCCCCTCAATCAGCGCCGCGCCCCCAATTCCGGTGCCCAGCGTGACCATCACAACATCTTCATGCCCGCGCGCGGCGCCGGCGTAACCTTCGCCCAAAAGCGCCATGCGCGCATCGTTCTGCATCTCGAACCGAACGCCCAGCGCTTGCTCGCACCATCCTCTCAGGTCGAGCCGAGGAGCATCATCGTACTTGGCGTTCGTGGAAATCACCTTGGCGCTGGCGTGATCTACCAGACCGCAAAAACTGAAAGCTAAGCCCGCGCATTCCGAAGGCCCGGTTGCAGCCTCGCCCATCACCGCCCGCAAGGCCTCGGC
>JAKAWO010000207.1 GCA_021827255.1 Acidobacteriota bacterium
ATTCCGTCCGAGCGAGGATTCGATCAAGCATAGATCCCCGACGACGTTCTGCGCTATGAGTTCTTTAAGCTTCTGATAGACGATGGAGCTCGGCTCCTGACTGCCGCATTGCACGATGCGGTGGGTGCGCTGGGCGGCGGCGATGATTTCAAAGCCTTCGGGAACTTCATGGGTCATGGGCTTTTCGACGTAAATATCCTTGCCCGCGCTGACCGCATCCAGCACGATCCGCTTGTGCCAGTGGTCGGGCACGGCGGCGACGACGCAGTCAATGTCCTTATTGTCCAGGATGTCCTGATAGCGCTTGGTGACGGGAAGGCTGGCGCCGCCGATTTCCTTGGCAAGCGTGACGCGGCCGTCCCAGAGGTCGCAGGCCGTGGCGCACTCGACGCCCGGCAGACGGATTGAAGTCGCCATCAGGTCCGAGCCGCGCATACCCACGCCAATCATGCCGAAACGGACGCGGTCACTGGCGGGCAAGGGCCGGGCCGGCAGCGGAATGGGCGAAGCCTCGAGCTCGAATGCCTTCCCGCCCAGCGCGCCTGCGGCGAGCGTCGCGCCGGCCGTTCTTCCCATAAAATCTCGACGAGAAATCTTGTTCGAACCCATTAGCAATCCCTCCTCATGAAAATGGTCTCCGAAGCTGGATTTCCAGCTTGGGTCGTTTAAGTCAGGCCTTCCAAATTTCTACCGCAGTCTATTTCTATTGCGCGCCGGATGCAACGGATTCTTGCGAGGCCATTCACTTTTGAGGCGCGTTCCCTTAGAATGGCTGTTCGCCGCCCGGCACGGGCGCGCCGCGCGCTCGAGGATCGGAAATTTTGCGCGCGGAGGAGGTCAATCTGCCAGCCCGAGAAAAGCTGATCGTCGCTCTCGATTTTCCAACCGCCGAAGCTGGAATCGAAGCCGCCGAGAAGCTGCGCGGACGGGTGGGAATGTTCAAGGTGGGGTCGGAGGTTTTTACCGCCGAGGGACCGCTGCTGGCGCGCTATTTGATCGCCTCCGGCGAGCAGGTTTTCCTCGACCTCAAGTTCCATGATATTCCCAATACAGTGCGCGGAGCGTGCCGGCAAGCGGCGGAGATGGGCGCTCGGATGACGAACGTCCATGCCTCGGGCGGGCGGAAAATGATGGAAGCCGCCGCTGAAGGGGCGCGAGAAGGGCGAAGCGGCGCGAAGCCTCTGGTGCTGGCAGTTACTCTGCTGACGAGCCTGAGCGCGCAGGATCTAGATGAGCTGGGCATCAGCGGAGCGCCGGAGGATGTGGTGGTTCGCTGGTCGCGGCTGGCGCAGTCAGCGGGGCTGGATGGGGTGGTGGCTTCGGCGCGCGAGATTGCCGCCATTCGCCGCGCTTGCGGGCCAAGGTTCGTGATTGTGACGCCGGGCATCCGGTCTGCCGCCTCGCCATCGAATGACCAGGTCCGCACGGCCACGCCGCGCGCCGCCATGGAGGCAGGCGCCGACTACCTGGTGGTTGGCCGTCCGATCACCGGCGCTCCTGAGCCGGCCGCCGCGGCTGATAGCGTGGTGAAGGAAATGGAGGCGACGGCCGCGTCGCCCGGGTCAAGTTAAGGCCCTCATGACCGAAAGCGAGATTGTGCAGATTTTTCGCCAGCATGCGGCCCTCCTTGAAGGCCACTTCGTCCTTTCCTCGGGCCTGCACAGCGACCGCTACATTCAGTGCGCGTTGGTGCTCCAATACCCACGCATCGCGGAGCGGCTCGGCTCAGAGCTGGCGGCGAAGTTCGGGGAGCTAAGCATCCAAGCGGTGGCGGCGCCGGCGCTCGGAGGAGTGATTGTGGCGCACGAAGTCGCCCGAGCCCTGGGTACGCGCGCGCTGTTCACGGAACGGCAGGATGGCGTGATGAAATTGCGGCGCGGATTTTCGTTTGAAAAGGCCGAACCGGTCCTGGTGGTCGAAGACGTTATCACCACGGGCCTTTCCACGCGGGAGACCATCGGTTGCGTGGAGCAGGCGGGCGCGAAGGTGGTCGGCGCGGGCGCGCTGGTGGATCGCAGCGGAGGGCAGGCTGACGTCGGATTGCCCAAGGCCGCGCTGTTGACGCTCCGCGTCGAAAATTACTCGCCGGCTGACTGCCCGATGTGCCGAGCCGGAGCGCCTGTGATTAAGCCCGGCAGCCGGATGCGGCGCTGAGGCGCGGCCTCTTCGTTTTCCGTCAAAAGTGATTCGACCGGTCTATGCGGTAGGGGACGGCGGGATGGCCTGCGGAGAAAGCGGGGCGGGGAAAACCCGGACGCCAAGCGCCGGATACCGCGAGCCAAAGAAGTGGTTCGCGTAGGACTGAAAGAAAACCATGGCCGGCGTGAAGACTACCGACAGAGCGTAGATGATGACGGAGATCATCCCGCCGGCGAGAATTACGCCCCCGCTGAAGGTGTAGTAATTAAAGCCGAGACCGGCGGCTCGGGCCGCCAGAAAAACGCCCACCCCGAAAACGCCAAGGGGAATCATCAGGACCAGAAACGCGAGGAAGCTGGCGATACCAAAAAAGATGGCGGTGCCGATCATGAGGACGATCTTCATCAGGACGTAGCCTGTGTAAGCTCTTGCTTCGCGGCGCAGCATGGGCACAAAACGCCTCCATCCCTCCAGCACGCCGACCTTTTCGACTGCCATGACCGGGACAACGAAGTCCTGAGCCAAAAGGGAAATAAGCGCCACGGCGGTCAGGAACACGAGCATCGGGATCAAAAGCGAGCCGCCGCCCAAAATCAGGAGCGCCATGTGGCTCCGAGCATTGCGCAGGATGCCCGTGACGGCCGCCCACAACAAGGGGATTCCAACGACCACTGCCGCGACCGCCGCCGTGACCAGCCATAGCCCGATTTTCCAAAGCAGGTAGCTGAGACCTTGCGGCTTCCAAAGCGGCCAGCCGGCCTTCAGATCGCACTCGCCTGCCAGCACCGAGTCGAACAGGATGAAGCGAAAGACACACGCCATGTAGATCCACATGGCCGCCAAGATCACGGTCAATGCGGCGACCACGGCGAGCAGAGGCCAAAAATGCAGCATTCTTTCCCAGATGACTTTCGGCAACTCCGCAAAGATGGGGCTGAGGCGCTTCTGCCGGGATAATGGGAACCAATGGTTCCAACCGCCCCAGCTTCCCGGAAACGCGAACTCACCCGTGGTCATCGCAACCACAGCCAGGCGAGCCCAAAACTGAAGCCGGAAGGGCTGAAAAAGGTGGCGCTTGGTCTGCTCGAAGGCCGGTGAAACAGCATCAATCGCGGAAAGCGGCGGGGGCATATTCTCTCGGGCGCGGCGGCCGGGAAGCGGCTGACGCGACAGTTTTGCGTTGGCCCGGCTGAATTTCCTTTCAACCGGCCAAAGCGGCGATTTCACTGCTCCCTGTCAGGCTCACTGTGCATTCGGCAGAGCGAAAAGTCAACATGAAGCCGCGCGCCAGCTCACGGGCGGTGATACGCAATTTTGCCGGCGACGACGGTGCAGGTTACTGCGCCTCGGAATTTCCAGCCGTCAAAGGGCGAGTTCCTGCTCTTCGATCGTCCGTCGGCGGCGGAGTAAGTCCATTCGAGATCAGGATCAAAGATCGTCAGATCGGCGGGTCCGCCTTCCTTCACTCCGCCGAGAGGCTGGTTGATCAGACGAGCCGGCGCCGAGCTCATCAACTCGATCATCCGCGCGAGTGAGATCCTGCCCGGGTGGACCAGCTCGCGAAGCGTTACGGCGAGGGCTGTCTCTAGTCCAATCACGCCGAACGGCGCGTCGGCAATAGGTTTGGTCTTGCGGTCCGGCGCGTGGGGCGCGTGGTCGGTGGCGATAGCGTCCACGACTCCGTCCGCAAGACCTTCCAGAATCGCCTCGCGGTCGGCGGCGCTGCGCAGCGGGGGATTCATCTTGGCGTTGGCGCCCGAGCGCTCGACGGCTTCTTCAGTGAGCGCGAAATGATGCGGAGTGACCTCGCAGGTGACGTGGACGCCGCGCCGCTTGGCAGCGCGAACCATCCGCAGCGCCCGCGCCGTTGAAAGATGAGCCACGTGCAATGCGCCGCCTGTTGCCTCGCAGATTTCCAAGTCCCGCTCGACACAGGCCTCTTCCGAGGTATTGGAAATTCCGCGCAGCTTGAGGCGCTCGGCGACCGGCCCGGCGTTGATGGAGCCTCCCGCGCTGAGCGCCGGGTCCTCGCAATGGTCTATGATGCGCGCCCCGACCTCCCGCGCTTCCTCCAGCGCGTGGCGCAGGAGGGCCGCGGTTTTGATGGGCCGACCGTCGTCCGAAAACGCCACCGCGCCAGCTTGCTTCAGCGCCTGAAAGTCCGCGAGTTGCGCACCCTCGCTGGCCACGGAAGCGGCGGCGATGGGAAACAGGCGCGCCAGGCCCAAGCGGCGGGCTTTTTCGATCATCGCTTGCGTCAACTCCGGGCGGTCAATGACCGGCCAGGTGTTCGGCATGGGACAGACCGCCGTATATCCGCCCGCGACTGCTGCGGCGAGGCCGGTGTGGAGCGTTTCAGAGGCCGCATCGCCAGGCTCACGGAAGTGGACGTGAAGATCCACGAATCCCGGCGAGACAATTTGGCCTCGCGCATCGAGAACTGTGTCAGCGCTTGCCGAGAGGTCGGGGGCAATGCGGCGGATCGTCCCACCCTCAATCAGAATGTCCAATTCGCCGTCAAGAGCGTCCGCGGGCGAGACCACACGCCCACCCTTGATCAGCAATCGCGCCATTTCAGCCTCGGAAGTCGAGGGCCAAGCCCTTGCTGAGTATAGCATCCAGCACGGGGAGAACCCCTTGCGTCATACCGGAAACAAAGGGAGCAGGCAATCCTTGACGGGCTGGTAGGTCTTGCGGTGCTCGGGGCAAGGGCCAAAACGCCGCAGCGCCGCCAGATGCTCCCGCGTGCCGTAGCCTTTGTTCCTGGCCAGGCCATATTGAGGGTAAAGGCGATCGAGATCTTGAAGGTGGGCATCGCGCGCAACTTTGGCCAGAATGGAAGCTGCGGCGATGGTGACGGAACGCGCATCGCCATGGATGACGGCGCAATAGGGCAGGCCGAGCGGGCTCACGCCGGTAGGCGAGAGGGGCATGGCGTCCGTCAAGACGAACTGGGGCTTCGTGGGGAGCGCCGCCAAGGCGCGCAGCATCGCTTGGCGCGAGGCTTCATAGACATTGATGGCATCCACCTCCGCCGCCGAGACCGCGACGACCTGCCAGGCGAGAGCCTTGCGGTGGATCTCAGCGGCGAGGCTCGCGCGCTCACCGGGCGTGAGCTTCTTTGAGTCATCAAGGCCCCGGATGGGGTGGTCAGCGTCCAAGATCACTGCGGCCGCGTAAAGCGGGCCGAGCAGCGCCCCGCGACCCGCTTCGTCCGAACCCGCAACCAGGCGCCAGCCGCGCCGCCAGGCTTGGGATTCCAACCGCGCCGTGCAGGTGAATTCGTGCGGATCGCGGGCTCGTGGCATTTGAAGTTCCGGGGCGCTTTCACGCCTGCCCAAGGCAGGCGGTCGGCGGCCTCGGAAAAATTACCACAGATGGGCGGCGGGCGAAAGAGCGCGCGGCCGACGTGATGACTTTGGACCTCTCGGTTACGCCTCGGGTTCGTCGGGCAGACCCATCTTGGATAGGCGGTAGCGCAAAGCGTTGCGTGAGAGACCGAGCAATCGAGCAGCCTGGGACTTGTTGCCGCCGGCGCGGCGGACGGCTTCACGGATGATCTCATCATCAAACTGCTCGAGCGTCACGCCG
>JAKAWO010000208.1 GCA_021827255.1 Acidobacteriota bacterium
CAGCAGGGCCTCAGCTCGCGCCGCCTGGGACCGCTATGCGTTTCACGGCGGCGTCCAGGCGTTCACGACGATGAGGATGAATCGTGCATCTAACGCCGAGGGAGTGTTATACTGATCCAAGGACAGTGATAAAGCTGCCGAAGGAGCGCTCGACCGGCATGGCCAAGAAACTGCGTCTGATTCTGATTTCGATCTCATGCGGAGTGCTGCTCTACGCAGCGATGGGAGCGGTGCTCCGCAAGGCCCAAGCATCGAACGACGGGACCTACCAAGACCTGGGAGTTTACAGCGAGGTGCTCTCCCGCATCCAGCAGGAGTACGTGACGCAGCCGAACCTCAAGAAGGTCACGCGAGGCGCTATCCGGGGCTTGCTGTCGGCGCTCGACCCCTACAGCACTTATTTCACGGCCCAAGAGTACCAGGATTATCTGGCCCATCCCAAGGCGGGACCGGCCGACGTGGGCATTTATCTCTCCAAACGCATGGGCTACACCACGGTTGTCTCCGTGCTGCCTGGAAGCCCAGCGGCCAAAGCTGGCATCAAGCCCGGAGATCTGATTGACACTCTTGAGGGGCGCCCCACGCGCGGGCTATCCGTTATTCAGCTTCATCGCATGCTGGCTGGCGCGCCGGGAACCACAGTGAATCTGTCCATTATCCGCGGAGACCGCGGGGAACCGCTGAAGCTTGCCTTGACCCGTGAGATCCTCACCGCTCCGCCGGTCGTGGCCAAGATGATCGGTGGCCACACCGCCTATCTCCACGTGGTCAGCTTCGATCGGGGACAAACGGACCAGATCGCCGCCAAGCTGAAGGCGCTCATCGCCCAGGGTGCCAACAAAATCGTCCTCGACTTGAGAGATTGCGCTGGAGGGAGCGAGAAGGAAGGCGAACAAACCGCCAATCTGTTCTTGGGCCACGGCCTGATTACCTACCTCTATGGCCAACGTTTCCCACGCCAAGACATTATGGCCCAGCCCTCCAAGCAAATCACCAAACTTCCGCTGGCCGTGCTCACCAATATGTCCACGGCAGGACCGGCGGAGATCGTCGCGGCAGCGGTTCTGGATCACCACCGCGGCGAGGTGGTAGGAGAGCGCAGCTTTGGGGTGGGCGTTTATCAGCAAATGATCCCGGTGGGCGACGGGTCTGCCTTGTTGCTTTCCGTGGCCAAGTACTACACGCCGGACGGGGGGGAGATTGACGGCCACGGCGTCACCCCCAACGTTCTCCAGCCAGCCACCACCAACCAAGCCAGCTTGGGCGGGCAACTCATTTCCCCCGCTCAGATAGGCGGGAAAAACGACCTTCAGCTTCAGAAGGCGATCGAGATCCTCAAGCAACAAGCTCCGCTAGCAAAGGCCGCCTGAGCCTTGCCGATCCGTCCGCGAAGACAGCCGGCTGAATCATCCGACGGCAGCGAGAGCCGTCGGCTGTCGCATGTTCGATTTCAAACCCCGGCCACATGGCTGGCGATTGGGCTAGCCTTGCTGGCAGCTTCGTGCCGAAGGCCAGGCCAAGTGAAACGCTCCGCGCCGAGCGTCAGCCGTTGGGCTGCGCTCAAGCTCTTGCGGCGCACGGCGCTCCGCGCGGGCGGCGAGGATGTTTGGGTCAAGGGATCGGCAGCGGGAAATTTCCCGCCCCCGAACGCTGCCCAGCCGATCGTGGTTCTGGCTGCGCGGCCGGTCTTCAGAGGAGTCGCCAGCGCCATTGAACGTGAGGCGGCGCATCACGGTCTCGCCGTGCATTCCGCTGAAAGACTTGGGCAGAACGGCGAGCGAGTCGCCTTCGTTCACGTCTCCGAAGCTCGGGCCTGGAGCACCGAGTGGCAGGTACGCGAGGTTCCAAGGCTGCTTCGCGCTGCGATCATCATTGACGACATGGGCGCCAATGAAGAAGCGGCGCAACAACTTCTGGCGCTTCCTTACCCGCTCACCTTCTCAGTGCTGCCGCACTTGCGCTTTTCGGCTGAGACGGCCAACGAAGCCTTTCGCGCTGGGAGGGATGTGATGCTCCATCTCCCCATGCAGCCCATCGCACGGTCCGGCATCTTTGCCTCGCCGGGCCAAATCCAAGTCGGCATGGACTCGAGCGCCGTCGGGCGGCTGATTCAGGGTGATCTCCAAGCGATCCCGCACGTCCGCGGCGTCAACAATCACCAGGGATCGCGCGCAACCGCCGACCCTCGGCTGATGGCGGAGGTGATGCGAGTCCTCGCCCGGCGCCGGCTCTATTTTGTGGATAGCCGCACCATTGGCTCAAGCGTGGCCTGGGAAGAAGCGCGCCAGGCCGGCGTGCCGGTCGCTTTTCGCTCCGTCTTCCTGGATGACAGCGAAAGCGTGGCCTATACGCTCGGCCAACTGCGCGAGTTCGAAAAAGTCATCCGCCGGCAAGGCGTGGCGCTGGCGATCGGCCACCCTCATCCCTCCACCATCCGGGCGCTTCAGGAATTTCTTCCCAACTTCGCGAAAGACGATATCGAGCTGCTGCCCGTGTCGCGCTGGATTCGCCTGCCGGAAGTCGCGCGCCTTTACCCACCGCGGCCTGTTCGCCCTACCGCGACGCGAGCCGGGCCTCTGGCGCGACATCCAAAAGGGCGAAGACGATAAGAGGCAGGCGTGAGCCGGTGTGTCTGCCGGGTGACCGCAAGGCGTCTCCGGGCATTCGCGGCGAAAAGGCGGCGAATTCGGACCACCCAAGGTTTGCGGTATTGCCCCGCAGAGGTAAAAATCCTCAGAAATGGAGCGGGTGCTTGGGCGGAGGAAGCGTGATGGTGACGTCTTGGTCGAGACGCATGCCGATGAGCGAGCCTGCCAACAACCTTGCCTGCTTGCCGTGAGGCAGAAGGATCGCCGCGGCGAGCCCACCTGCGGCAGCGGCAATCCCAGGCCCCACGCCGCCCACAGCGCCCGCAGCGGTTGGAGCGGCAAACATGGCGATTTGTTCCTTGCGATTCGCGCCGCCACCGCGCAAGTTCCCTTCCGGGCCGACCTTCGATCCGGTCTTGCCGCTGCTCGAAAAAACCTCGGTCAGAGAGCCTAGGATTGCAACCTTTTGTCCGCTGGGCAGCTCGATGGAATCAAACTCGATATAGACCATGCCGCCCTTGCCGCGCCGTCGGGCTCGATGAATGTCTGTGATATGGCCGTAAACCCGAACCCCCCTGGGGAGTACGAGCCGGTCTTCAACATAGACCGGGTCGAGCAGGGTGGTAATCACCACGTCGCCCTTTCGCGAGGTTTTGGAGTTGATCTCCGTGTGGAGCGCCAGCTTGAACTCGGTGCCCTCGGGGATGGTGTATTCGTATTGCGCCTGGGCCAACGACGTCTGGGCCCTCAGTTGCGGCGCCAGCATCGCCGCCATCGAGATTACAACCGCAAACTTGAAGCTTAACCGCATAGTTTCTTCCCCACCCCTTTGCTGATGCGTGGCACCGCACCTCTGGTTGGCCGCGCGCCCTTTCTCCCATTGGAGCATCAAAACGCAGCTCGGTCAAACGTAAAGTAGCCCAGGTTACCGGATCGGCATCGTGTCGAGAAGGCGATTCGCCGCGCCGAAGAAGAGCGCGGGCTCGCCGAGAATCACTATTCTGCATCCGCGGCCGGAAGCCAGGGGGAGAGTGGCTCGCCAACCGCCTGGCGCGAGCGCAGCCGGATTACCGAACGAGGCGCTACCGGTACAGGAACATATCGAGAATCCGGTTGGCTGTGTCAATGATCAGGGCGCGGTCGCCCAGGATCACCCTTCGGCACCCACAGCCGTAAGGCAGCGGAGGCAACTCACGCGCCAAGCGCTCCGGAAAAGGTTGGAGTCGCTTTTGGAGGCCGGGAGGCAGCGTGCCGTACTTTTCCAGATGCCGCTCCAGTCCCGGCGGAAGGTTGCCGCCGCGCTTGGCTAAGCCGGGCGGGAGATTGGAACGCTGGTTGCGGAAATAGCGCCGGATCAGAGTCTGCTCGCGGGATGAAAACGCCGCGCGACCTCTTCGCCCCTTGCTTCCGCGCCCTCGCGGACCGCCGTGCTCGTGGCCGCGGCCTTCCCCTCGGCCACCGCCATGCTCGTGGCCCCGGCCCTGCCCCGGCGTCAGCGCCTCGGCGTAAAGAGCGCCTTCCGGAATACCACTCCCGTTCTGATAGCCATTTTTGTGGGCAATGAAACGGATGGGCGCCGGAAGAACGCTCTCCTGTCCACTCGTTAAGTTTGCCGTTGCCGCCTTCGTTCCCGCAGCCAGCGGCGCGGGAAGATCAACGCTCACTGCCGCACCCAAAAACAAAAGTAAAACCCAACCCCGCTTCATAAACCCTCCTTCGCAAAAGTTTGTCCCACGCCGGGCGAGCCTCGCGCCCGCGCCGCGCCGGACCGTGCTCCCTTGGCTAGTGAAGTATAACGCCAATGATCGTCAGAAGCCAAAGAGCCCTCGACGGCCTGTTGGCGGGCGGAACTCAGGACCCGAACTCCGCGATTGAAGTGTCCAGGGAGTTGTGGGGTCCCCGTTGACCGTTGTCGAAGCGGCTCCAAGTGAACGCGGCTCGGGCGGGGGACTATTCTTACATCCGTATCACCTCCCAACCGATCTGGCGGAAGCGTAAGTAGTCCAGTGACACGGCCACGCCGTTGGCCGTCTGAGTTTTCCGCCTCGCCCCGCCGGCGGCGTTTCCAGACCACCGCAAACCCACATCCCGCGAGGGTGAGCGACCTTTCCGCTGCTCCCCTTCCCGTCAATCTCGATTCTTGGGGGTGGCGAAAGGAGCGACGCAAGGTGCGCGGGTAGCGGCCGAGGAACTTCGTTGCCAGCATTTTCCTAGAATTGCGACCGCCTACTTCATCCCGCGGGGTTCGGCGCGGGCTGAGGGGAGCGGCGCATAAGGACGAACGGCGTCGAGCCGATGGCCAGGTGGATTCCAGGAATTATCACCCAGCCCAACATGCCGACGGCAAATCCCGGGAGGGTCAGGACGGCATGGTGGTCTAAGACCAGGCCAAGGGGAACGATGGCGAGAAACAGGGCCGTCAGCGCGATCGGAAGAGTCGCCGCGGAGAAGAAGATTTCGGATTTGGCGCCTCGGGTCCGCCAGGAAATGAACGCGCCCGCAGCGCCGGTGAACGGGAGGATAGCCAGCCACATGGGATAAACGCACATGCCAATTTGGCCGAACCAAATCATTCCGGGCGGAGGGCCGTAACGTTGAACCAGCATGAGCGCCAAAACGGCGAGCGAGGCAGAGACGAGACCCGGAAGCCACAGACTCTTCATTCGATGCCTCATCTGACCCTCCTCCAATTCCGCCCAACGAATTTGTTCTCGGAGATGCTCCCAATCTGGAACTTCTCGATCCGCCTTGGCGAGCGCCTCCGAAGATCTGCGCGGGCGGGCGGCTTCGTTCAAATCTTCAAAATGGTGGGCCAGCTCGTTGACGATTTCGTCCTCGCGCTCGGGTGGCAGGCCCAGGACACCGAGTCGCTCCCTGACCCACGCTATCCAATCAGACATGCGTCGTCACTCCCGCGACCTTGTTCAGCGCGTCAAAAAACATTCGCCACTCCTCGCGAAGCGGCGCCAGGCGCTTTCGCCCCGCTGCAGTCAGGCGATAATAGCGGCGCTCGCGTCCGCTGGGAGCGGTCTGCCAGGCGCCCTTCAGCCAGCCGCGCT
>JAKAWO010000209.1 GCA_021827255.1 Acidobacteriota bacterium
CGACCAGAATGGCGTCGGCGCCGAACCGGTGAGCGGTCTCGAGCTGCCGCTGGACGATGCGGATGCCCTGCTCGCGGACGGCGGGGTCGCGCGCCGAGAGCGGATATTTCCAGTGTAGGCCGGTGGAGACGTTCGAGACGACCAGGCCGGCGGCGTGAACCTGGCGGAGCAAATCCGCCGCCTGAGCGTCGGTTGTGTCCATGGTGAACCAAGCGGTGTCACCCAGCCACAGCTCGACGCCGTCGTAACCGGCCTTCTTGATGAGCGCCAAGCCCTGTTCGAAGGTCCAACCCTTGGGAATCTCATTGTCGCCGATGGATTTCTTCATGGTTTCGCTCACCTCCGCCTGGCCCATACTTTCAGGAAATCGGAATTACGCGCCGTCAATGGCCTCGGCGACGCGGCGGGCAGACCGCGTTCCGGCCTCCTGACCCCAGTTCAGGTTATCCGCATAAGCCCACGCGAAATAGACGCGCCCCACGGGCTCGATGACGCTGGGCCAGATCTTCGTCAATTCCCCGGGGGGATAGGAAACCGTTTCGCAGGCCATGGCCCAGCGGTCCGCCGCCCAGTGGTGGACGATGGCCTCCTCAATGTGATCCGTGGCGCCGGGATAAAAGCGGTTAAACGCAGCCAAGCCATCCGATCTTGATGTGCTGGCTTCGGCCCAGCCCAGCAACATGGCACGGCGCGTGCGAACTTCTTCCGCTGTTCGCCACAGTAACTCGAGGCCCTTGCTCTTTATATCTTTCGGCTTCGTTAGTCAAGGGGAAAATTGCGACTGCCCGATGAAAGTCCCATTGACGAAATGATTCGAAAGCAATAGTATTACCCTCGCCGAAGGGCCGGTTCGAGACCAGCTTCATGACAGAACTTCTCGGATGACTGCTGCGGCTTGCAACCGTCAGCCGACCGAGCCCTGATACGACGTGCCGCAAACGATTTCGAAACCCATAGGTCGCCTTGCCAGCACGATCGTTCTGGGGAGATACGAGACGGAATGTTAAGCGAAGAGCGCCGACGAGCTATTCTGGAGATGGTCCAAACCGGTGGCCGGGCGGTGGTGAAGGATCTTTCCAGCCACTTCCACACCACTCCGGTGACCATCCGCAAGGATTTGGAAATCCTCCACAGCCGGGGTTTGGTCCACCGCACGCACGGGGGTGCCCTGCCCGTCACCAATGGCGCCTTGCTCGACCGCAACCTTACGGAAAAAGAAAAGCTCTATCGCAAGGAAAAGGCGCGAATAGCCCAGGCCGCAGTGAAGCTGGTTCAGGAAGGACAGTCTGTAGTGCTCGATTCCGGCAGCACCACCACGATGATCGCCCGCGGTTTGCGTCAGTTTCGCAATCTGACCGTGATCACCAACGCTCTCAACATCGCCGCCGAGCTGGCGGGCCACAATGCGGAGGTTGTGTTGGTGGGAGGCGTTCTGCGGAAGGAATCGGTTTCGCTGGTCGGCCCCTTCGCCGAGGAAGTGTTGCGCAAGCTGAGCCCTGACGTCCTTTTCCTGGGCGTGGATGGTTTCGACGTGGAGTTCGGGCTTACCACGCCCAACCCGCAAGAGGCTCGAGTCAACAGCCTGATGGTGGAGGCAGCGTGCCGGACGGTGGTCGTGTGCGATTCCAGCAAATTCAGGCGGCGAAGCCTGTGTTTGATCGCCCCGACCTCCGCCGCCCATCAGGTCATTACCGATTCCGGGATATCGAAATCGGACCGAGAAAGACTTGAGAAGGCAGGCATTGAAGTGATTGTTGTTTAGCGCGCCGTTGGGCGGGTTTGCGACCGCAACCCGCCGTGAAAAAGGGAGCGAGCAAGGGCCAAACGCGCACATTCAAAACAAAGGATTTAGCTCCAATCTCCAAGGTGGGTTGCTGAAAAATGCCCCGTTCTTGCCACTCAGAACCTGCGGGCTGTCATCCCAAACCCGTCGCGCTATTATTCCCATCCCGACCGCTCCGTCATGTTGATCCTGTTCGCACGGTCATTCCGAGGCCGCTCGCTCCTCTTCGAACGGTTCTGACCGCAGTGAAGAATCTCAGTTTAGACGCCGCGAGGAATCGCCTTCTGCAGGCTCAGAAGGCGGCGGCTTTGCGAAAAACCCTATGACACCTAACCCTGACCAACTCGGAGTCGTTACGCAGGCAGAGATTCTTTCCCAGCCAGCGTGCTGGCGGGAATGCCTTGCGATCCTCGAAAATAAAAATTACGTCGCCGAGCTGCGGCGCAATTTTCGCTCGGGCGCCGGCTGGAGCATGATTGGCTGCGGCTCAAGCTATTACGTCGCCCAGGTCGCCGCCGTTTCCTGGACTGCCCTGACCGGCCATCGAGCGCAGGCATTTCCCGCGTCAGAGGTCCTCCTATTTCCTGAATTGGCCATGCCGGACTCGGGAGCTTGCCGGCCCGTTCTGATTTCGCGCTCAGGCCACACGTCGGAGGTGCTCAAGGCGGCGGAGTACTTCAAAAACGAGCGGCGGCTCAAGCCTGTCGCCATAAGCTGCGTTCGAGGCCAGCCTCTCGAAGAACTGGCGACCCTGACCGTGGTGCTCGCTCCCGCCGACGAGAGAAGCATGGTCATGACGCGCTCGTTCAGCTCGATGATTCTCGCGCTGCAATACTTGGCCGGAGGCTGGGCAGAGAACCAGGCGTTTCAGGAGGCGCTGAAGAAAGTCTCCGGCCCGGTTGAAAGATTGCTCTCAGAATTGCCGGCGCGCCTGGAAGAGTTTGTCGCGGCTCACGAGTTTGAGAATTACGTTTTTCTCGGCCAGGGGCCGCTTTACGGCATCGCCAGCGAAGCGATGCTGAAAGTGAAGGAGATGTCCTGCTCCTACGCGCAGGTTTTCCACACACTCGAATTTCGCCACGGGCCGAAGGCGATGGCGAGCCCGCGAACGCTGGTCACATTTTTCATTTCCGAAGCGGGCTACCCGGCCGAGCTCGACATGCTGCAGGAAGTCAAGAGTCTGGGTGCTGCCACGCTGGTCGTGGCGAATCGGGCCAACCCCGACCTCCGTCGGGCTGCCGACTTCCTGGTCGAGCTCGGCCTCGATGTTCCCGAATACGCGCGCGCCATTGCCTGCATTCCGGCGGGCCAGTTGCTGGGGCTTTATACCGGCCGGAAAAAGGGAATCAACTCCGATCGCCCGCCCAACTTGAGCCGGGCGGTGATTTTGCAAGATTGACGTGAAACAAACCAAATCTTTCGACGTGGCGGTAGCCGGCGAACTGAACATGGACCTAATCCTCTACGGTCTGCCGGAAAGGCTCCAGCCTGAGCGCGAGCACTTGGCGGAGGCGATGGCGCTGACCCTGGGCAGTTCGTCGGCGATCTTCGCGCACAATCTGGCGGCGCTCGGCAACCGCGTGGGCTTCATCTCACGGATTGGCGAAGACCTGATGGGAGAGGCAGCGCGGCGATGGCTTGCCGAAGGCGGGGTGGACACGTCGCGCCTCCGCCGCGCCTCCAGTCCGGCCCAGAGCGGGCTGACGGTCATCCTGGCCCGGCGCGCGGATCGCCATATCCTTACTTATCCTGGGACCACCTTCGAGCTGTGCTACGATGACCTCGATTTTGACTATCTGGCTTCAGCGCGCCACTTTCACATGGCATCATTTTTTCTGCACCGGGCGCTGCGCCCGCGGATGCGCGAGACGTTCGCCCGGATCAAGCAGGCGGGGCTTACGATATCGCTCGACACCAACGACGACCCGGACGACGTCTGGGACGGAAATCTTTCCCCGGTGCTGAAGTGGGTGGACGTGCTGCTGCTGAATGAAAGGGAGGTCAAAAAGCTCGCGGGCGCTCAGGATTTGACCGAAGCCGTCCGCCAACTTGCGGCGCGCGTTCCTCTGCTGGTGGTGAAGCTGGGCGAGCGGGGGGCGCTGGCGCGCCGGGGCGACGATCAATGGCGCGCCGCCGGCATTGACGTCCAGGCCCTCGATTCGGTGGGAGCAGGCGACAGCTTTGACGCCGGCTTTGTCCATCAATACATCCGCGGCGCGGACGTCGAAACCTGCTTGCGCTTTGGCAATCTGACGGGGGCGCTTTCCGTCACCCGCGCCGGAGGCACCCAGGCTTTCCGCGACCGCGCTTACGCTGAGCAATTCATGAAGGAGCACGGGCCGCTCGGCCCAACCCAGCCCGCGACGCAAGGCCGTCCTTGAACGCCGCCATGATTGACTTTCACACCCATCCCGTTCTCGTCCGCGAGCTGGTGGAAAAATATCCACGCTTCGAACGCGCCGCGCGCGAAGTGTTTTACATCGGCAACAACTTTCAGCCGCTCGAAACTTTTCTGCTTCAGATGGACGTGGCCGGCATCGAGCGCGCCGTCCTGCTGCCCGTGGACTGCCGTCGGGCGAGGCAAGACGCTGTGGGCACCAACCAGCAGATCGCGGAACTCTGCGCCCTGAGCGCTCGCTTCATCGGGTTTGCCAGCGTGGATCCAAGGGTTAAGACGGCGGCGAAAGACCTGGCGCGAGCCGTCAAAACCCTCCACCTCGAAGGGTTGAAACTCGATCCCGCCCTCCAGGACTTCGATTCCGCTGGCGCCCAGGCTCTGGCGGTTTACGAAGCGGCCGAGGAATTAAAAATCCCCGTCCTGCTGCACGCCGGCATGAGCTGGGCGCCCGGCTCGGCCATCGCGCCGGGCCATCCCTTGCGCCTCGAACCGGCCATCCGCCGCTTTGCCAAACTCAATTTTGTCCTCGCGCATTTCGCCTGGCCGTGGGTGTGGGAAGCCGTCGCGCTGGCCATGAAATATCCCAATGTCTTTCTCGATACCTCGTGCCTCTATTACGACAGCCCGAAGGAATTTTTCGAGTTTGTCTTCACGCGGCAAATTCCGGTCAGCCTGATTGAGCGGACGCTGGCGAACCAGGTGGTTTTTGGATCGAATTATCCGCGCGTCGAGATCAAGAACATGGTGCGCGCGCTCAAGAGCCTTCCGCTGACGGAGGGATGCTTGAACAAAATTCTGCGCGAGAACGCCCGGCGCCTTCTCGGCCAACGCGGCAAGCGCCCGGCGACGAGTGGCCATGATCATTAAACTCGAGCGGCTGAAAATTCAAACCCGCGACTCGGAAGAGGCCGTCAACATCACGTCGCGCGTGGAGCAGGCCATCGAGAAAAGCGGCGTCCAAAACGGCCTAGTCAACGTGATGACCACCCACACCTCCTCGGGCCTGCTCGTGACCGAGGGCATTCCGTGCCTCGAGCAAGACATCCTCGCGCACTTCGCCCGCCTTTTTCCCGAGAATGAAAATTATCACCACCGGCGCTATCTGGATTACGACGGCCGCTTGGGCTTCAACGCCGAGGCGCATCTGAAGAGCGTGATCGGCGGCATCAGTTGTAGCTTTCCTATCGAGAGCGGGAAAATGGTCCGCGGCTCCCGCCAGACCATCTACTTCATGGAATACGACGGCCCCCTCGAAAGGACCTGCCTCGTTCAGATCATCGGCGAGTAAAGCGCCATCCTCAGGATCGCCGTCCGAGCGCGCCCCGAGGCCATCGGTCGCAGTTTATCCCCAAACAAGCTCCCAGCCACTTGCGAGCGACCCATCCTGACGGTCCTGGCATGCGCCGTGCCACCTGCCGGCCGCCCTAATCTCTGCAAACTGTCCCTG
>JAKAWO010000210.1 GCA_021827255.1 Acidobacteriota bacterium
AGGATTTCCGCCGCCTGGCGCTTGAGGTCGTCGGAGAAAGCGTCGCCGTTGAGGCTGGCGGCGAACAGCCCGTCGCGGCGGGCGGCTCCATGAAAAGCCACCGTGTTGTAAAACCCGGCCGTGGCGGTCGAGCCTTCTTTGGGCGGCCGCTCGTAGAAGACGCCGAGCGTGCGCGCGCCAAAACCCCACGCCGCCACAATGCGGGAAGCGAGGCCGTAGCCGGTGGAGGCGCCGAGGATGAGCGCGTTTTTGGCCCCGGCGGCGCGCGGCATGGCTGGGCGAACTCGAGCGATCTGGTTTTCAACCCCGCGCCGGCAACCTTCCGGATGGGCATTGACGCAAATGAACCCGCGCTTGCGTTGCTGAACGATTTGTTGGGCCATAAGAGAGAAACCTGAGAAAGCAGGTCGCGACGCTGCGACCTGAAAGAAGACGCACAAGGATGGCGCAAGTGAGTGGGATTTGTCCAGAGGCGGCAAGCGAAATTTCGTTGAAGCGTGGACCGGCGGGAACGCGCCCGACGCAAGGGGCTGGCTTGACTGGAGGGGAAACGTGCTATAGAGTTTTGTGAAGCTTAGGATTCCTAGCGCGCGGGGCAGCTTTGAGCGAGGCCGAACCGAATGAAGACTGAGACGATTGTCACCGCCATTATTTTTTTCGGAGTAGGTTTCCTGGCGGGATACATTTACAAGACGGAGCGCGCGCCGGTCGTGGCGGCGAGCGTGGTGGCGGCGACGCCCGCAACGAGCTCAGCCGCCGGCGGCACGGCGAACTCGGCCGAAAGCCTGCCGCCGGGCCATCCGCCGCTCGACGAAGCAACGGTCATTGACAATTTGCAGCAGCAGGCCACGGCGAATCCGACCGATCCCGTGATTCCTCTGAAACTCGCCAATTACTGTTACGACAAACAACTATATGAGCTCGCCATCAAATGGTACCGGAAATCGCTCGCCCTGGACCCGAAAAACGTGAATGCGCGCACCGACCTCGGAACGGCGCTTTTTTATACCGGACGGCCGACGGACGCCATTCAGGAATACCAGAAGGCGCTCGAAGTGGATCCGAACCACCAGCCCACCTTGTTCAATCTGATCGTGGTGTACGCGGAGGGAACGCACGACGTGCGGGAAGCTCAGCATTATTGGGAAGTCCTCCATCGCCGCAACCCGAACTATCCGGGCCTTCAGCGTCTGAAGCAGGAATTGGGCACTGAGGCGCCAGGATCGAAATCTTAGGCGGAGAGGCATCCCGCGGCGCGTCGCGGTCGTCACAGAACTGTGATTGATTTGCTCTCTTCCATTCTGGATGCGATTGTCGCGGTTACTCTGATCTGGGCGATTCTGCGCGCGGTGAGGAATTTCTTTCGCGGGCCGGCTCAGACTTTTGTCGGCGCGGGCAAAGGCCGCGGCGCGGCCCCCCCAGCCGCCGGCGGCGAGACGGCTCGCGACCCGGTCTGCGGCATGTTCGTCTCGACCGAGCTCTCGCACCGCCTGGTCGAGGACGGCAAGACGCTCCACTTCTGCTCCGAAGAATGCCGCGAGAGCTATCAGAAAAGCGCGGTGAAAGCGTGAGCGAAATGGATATTGACAATCGCCGCCGCGAACTTATAATCATGCCTCAGTTGACGAAGCGACGCGAGCCTCGCGTTCCAAGATGAATCACACGAACAATTCGCCGGCGCCCGTGGTGCTGAGCGTGGCCGGGTTCGACCCTTCGGGCGGCGCGGGCATCGCCGCCGACCTCAAAACCTTCGCTGCGCACAACTGTTACGGCGTGGCGGCCATTACGGCGCTGACCGTGCAGAACACGCGCGGCGCGAGCAAGGTTAAAGCGGTTGACCCTGGCGTGCTGAAAGAGAGCCTGCGCGCGCTCTTGGACGACGCGAACATCAAGGCGGTCAAGATCGGCATGCTGGCCAACCGCGCCAACGTGGAAGTGGTGCGGGAGATGCTCGCGGCGAATCCCGCGCTGCCCGCCGTGCTCGACCCGGTCATGCGCTCGGCGACGGGAACGGAGCTGTTGGACGCTGAAGGCATCGAGGCGCTGCGGAGTTCGCTCTTGAGCCGCGTGACGGTGGTGACGCCGAATTTGGCCGAGGCGGCAGCCCTGACCTCGCTGAAGGTGGAAAACGTGGAAAGCATGAAAGCAGCAGCGGCCAAAATCCTCGAGCTCGGCGCCAAGGCCGTGGTGGTGACGGGCGGACATCTGGAAAAGGCGACGGACGTTTACCTGACGGCGACGGAGGGCGAAACCTTTGTCGCCGACCACGTCAAGCCGGATAACACCCACGGCACGGGCTGCACGTTTTCCTCCGCCATCGCCGCCAACTTGGCGCTCGGCCGGCAGTTGCGCGACGCCGTCATGTTGGCCAAGGCTTACGTCACCGAAGCGATCCGGAAATCCTACGCCGTCGGGCCGGGACGCGTTCCGCTCAATCACCTTTACCGCATGCAGCAGTCCCAGCGCGCCATCGAGCACGCGCCCGCCGTCCCCGAAACGGTTTCCTGAGACCACCAACGGATCTCCCGAGGGAGTAATTCTCAATTTTTTGGCGACGGTTATTGGCCTGCCTTGTAACGGAGCCTATCAGTGCAGGAAAAGTTCTTACAAGGAGGGGTGCCATGCTTTTCGTCAGCGAATATCGGATAGCCCCTGAGAATCGCAATGCCGCGCAGAGCGTTTCAAGGAGACCGGCGGGCCGCTGACCCAAGGCGTGAAGATCATTGGGCGGTGGCACTCGGTCGAGGGCGGACGCGGCGTGACGGTTTTCGAGGCGAATGACGCGCAGGCCGTGGCGCAATGGACGCAGGAGTGGAGCGACCTGATCAGCTTTACGATCTATCCTGCTCTGGACGATGCGGGATTCGCCAAGATGCTCGCATGAGCCGCCGCTTTGCCGTTCGTGCCGGTCAGTGTCAGTAGGCGCGAATGCACAACATTGCTTTGGCTTGCGGGGTGTTGCGTTCCCAATGCCAGCGCCCGCGGAATCGAGAACAACAGCGTAAAGCAAGCCAGCGCCAGCTTTTCTTTCCATCTCCAAATCCTGGCCATCGCTCACCCCCTGACACTAATTTCGTCTCGTTCAGCAGCCGGCTTTCGAAGCCGCCTGTCCTCCTGTCGAGAGCCAACTATCGTCTTGGAAAACGCGTCTCACCCGTTGCCTCATCGCGTTAAGTGACTACTGTTGCGCCGCCGTCCAGGACAGACCATACAGCCATGGCCTTGGAGTGCCCCCAAAAACTCGGGGATCGTTGTCAGAAAGTTTTTGGTACACATGATCGAACATTGAGGGGCTCGAACTTCCGCCTGAACTGCTGACGAAACGCAGAAGGAGCGCTTCTAGCCCAGTAAGTCCACGGTTCCGAAGTATCCTCTGAACGTCTTGGGCAGTGCGGTCGCGAGCCCGTACGTACCGCGCCAGGAGAGTTGTCTTGCTTACCCCGTCACCAAGCCGGATCTGTTGATCAAGGGTATCCTTGAGTTGCTGCGCGACAATGAGTTGTGGTGCCGTGGAGGTTTGGATAAGGTTCAGCGCTGCCAAAGCTTCATCCCGCGCCGCAAACCTGGCCATCACGGAACGTTGCAGTATGCGCGTGCTGTCAGGCCCGATGAAACTGCCGTCGGAATATACGACGCCGTCCACGATCGGATCTACTGACGCTAACTCGTTCGATGGTGGGTAGCTCTCAGGGGGATACACAGCGGAATCGGTGTTGGACTCGTACTGGCTGGGCGCCACGTCAAGCATCAGGGGCGAGATCAGCCGGATGCCTCCCGGCGGGATGTAGGCTATGACCTGCGGAGGCATCAAGGCCCTGTTGACGAACATCGCGCGCAGCCGTCTGAGCCCGCCGTCCTCATAGTGCACTGTCCAGGTGATGGCATAGGCCGCTGCGGGCAGGTAATTGTCATTGCGCACGATCACCAGGAACGGCCGAATCGCCTGCTGGTAACCGGCCTGCAGCGATACTCCGGGAAAATAACTGTCAAGCATATTTTCAAAGTCCGGGTCCGTCGGCTTGATCAGGGTCAATGACTGGCTCGCCGTCTGCTGCACCTTAAGATGCATGACCCCCTTGTTTTGTGCGAAGGCAGCAGGACTCAACACAAGGATCAGGATCGGCATTAAGCACGGCGTTAGGTCTTTTCGCAAGCTCCCGAACAACCTCAGCGTCCGTTTGATCATATTACCCTCCCCGGTCAACTCTTCATAAGCAACCCTCGGCCCTCGAGAAACAGTTGCGACCGTAGCTACAGCGGAATTGGCCGCACGGTCAAGGATTTCCCGACCCTGGCGCTGACGGCCGCAGACGGATCGTAAGAGCCTTTCGCTCGCCGGGAGTCATCTTCCCAGTCCAACTCCACGGCTCGAAGCCTGGCGCGCGGACGGTTAAACTGAGGGCCATTTCTGATGGCACGGCGAGGGTAAATTGAACTGGTACGGACTCGCCTACCCACGCCCCCGGACGCCCTTCGCGTCGGAGGTCAATACCGGCGTGCGTTATGGGCTCGCCTGTCTGTGCACTCACGATCTTGCCGCTCAGAAGGGCGGCCTTCGGACCAATTCGCACGACGACTGAAGCCGTTGGCGTCTGCGGCGAGACAGTGACCTCTGGCATCTGGCTGCGCCCGTAAAAGTTTTCAAACCCAATCACCGGCGCGTACCCCGGCTTCTCAGCACCCACCGTGTAAGTGCCCCAGCGCAGCCGGCGGATGGCGAAGCGGCCCTTCGCGTCAGTTTCGGCCCACGGCAACGCCATGGCAGTTGCAATGGCAGTTGCAGCTGAGCCGCCGGTGGTGAAAGCATAGACCATGGCGTATCGGACGGGATGCGACAGCTCGTTGACGACAGTTCCCGTGATCGTTCCGCTGTCGGCGGCGGGAGCGGCGGTCAGCAGAGCATCCGGACACGCCAGAAGTCCATAGACCAGCGCAGCGCATAATGGCAGCCGAACCGCCCACCGAAACTTGCGCACCGCACGCGGCAGTGTGTGGAGCGAAGGGACCGTCTTTGTTCTGGTTGTCATGGCCCGATCACCGTCCCGACCGGCATGGTTGACGGAGTAGTGTAGCCTTGAATCGTGATGCTGTTTTGACCAATATGTCCGGCCGGCGTTGCGAATGTCTTGTTCGGCGTGACGGCGCACGACTGCGACAGCTGGACATTAACTCCGGATTCGGTAGAGATCTGCCGCAGGATGTCCGGCACGGTCCCAGTGGTCTTGAGCGTGACTCGGGCGCCCGGCGCACTCGGCATTTGGAAGACCGCGCCTGTGGCTTTGCTCAGCAGGTCTAACAGAGATGGCAGGTCAACGTTGGTAGCGCATACCGCGACCGCCTCGGTCGGCGAGAATTCCACGCTAGCGACCGTTTCCCCGTTGACGGCGAGTACCACGCCCGGGGAAGCCTGGAGTCGGCGTATCGCTTGCCAGAGCGTGCCATTCGTCATACTCACGGAGACCATTTTCTCTCCGCCGGAAACTACTTTGACCTCTGCCCCGGTCACACTCGTCAAGATCCGGGCGACCTTGCTTGCGGGAACGTTTTGCAGGTCGAGGCTGAAGGGGGTGGCAGGGTCGCACGGGCAGCTGCAATGATTGTTGTCGGCGCACACACAAGC
>JAKAWO010000211.1 GCA_021827255.1 Acidobacteriota bacterium
AAGGGTTCTGGAACAGCGGCAAGGAAGGTGAAAACGGCGCCAAGAACCTCGGCTACAAGACGCGATACAAGGAAGGCTATTTCCCGGTTCCCCCCACTGACAGCCTCCAAGACATTCGCTCCGAGATGATGCTGACCCTCGAGAGCGTGGGCGTGCCGGTAGAGGTTCACCATCACGAAGTCGGGACGGCGGGGCAGACGGAAATTGACCTCTGCTTTGACACCTTGGTCAAAATGGCCGACAACATGCTGAAGTACAAGTACATCACGAAAAACGTCGCGCTCCGCCACGGAAAGACGGTCACCTTTATGCCGAAACCCATTTTCCAGGACAACGGATCGGGCATGCACGTTCACCAGAGCCTCTGGTCGGACAAGAAAAACCTTTTCTACAAGAAGGGCGGCTACGCGGACCTGAGCGAGACGGCCATTCATTATATCGGAGGTCTGTTGGCTCATGCGCCGGCGCTGCTGGCCTTTTGCGCGCCGACCACCAATTCCTACCGGCGGCTGGTGCCGGGTTACGAAGCGCCGATTAACCTGATGTATTCCCAGCGGAACCGAAGCGCCTGCGTCCGCATCCCCGTCTATTCCCGCAGTGAGAAGTCAAAGCGCATCGAGTTCCGCTCGCCCGATCCATCCGCCAATCCTTATCTTGCTCTCAGCGCCATGCTGATGGCGGGTTTGGAAGGCATCGAGAGAAAGCTCCAACCGCCGGCTCCCATTGACAAGGACCTTTACGACCTTTCTCCGTCGGAGAAGGCGAAAGTTAAGTCCACGCCGGGAAGCCTGGAGGAGACGCTCGCGGCTCTTGAGAAAGACCATCAGTTTCTCCTGAAAGGCGACGTGTTTACCCCGGATCTGATTGAGACTTGGCTCGCCTATAAACGGAAGAAGGAGGTTGATCCCGTGCGCCTGCGCCCTCACCCGCACGAGTTCGCGCTGTATTACGACGTTTAATTTGCTTCCGAGCGCGCGGCGGCGGTCGGAAAGGTCATCTCAGCCCCGGTTCCTGCGCCGGGCGCCGCCGTCGCGCGCGAAACAGTTCCACCCGCCGTCTCTCCGAATGCGGGGCGTCGGCTTGGTTGCAGACGCAAATCCCCCCAACGACCAGCCACCAAGCCGGCCCCGCGCCATCCTGTTCGGCAGAGAGGAAAGGGAAAACTTTTCGTCGCGCTTGCTCTGGCCGGTGGAAAATCGCTACAGCGCGCCGCTGGAAGGAAGAATGGCAATTTCCTCGACGGTCGCTCGGCCCGGCTGGAGAATCGCTTCAAGCACGGTGCGGGCGACATCCTCCGGCTGAAGAACTTTTGAGCGCGGAGTGTCGTTCCCAAATGCGCGGAGCATCGCGGTGTCGGCCACTCCGGGAAGAACCGCCGTGACGCGAATCCCCAAGGCGCGAAGCTCTTTCCGCAGCACGCGAGTGAATCCTAGCGCGCCGAATTTTGACGCCGTGTAGGCGGAACAATTGGCGAAGGGCTTATAAGTGAACACGCCGGCGTTGTTGACCAAAATATCGAGCCGTCGGCGCCGCCGGCGAACCTGCTGGAAAATCCCGCGGACGTCGGCCGGCCGCCGCACGTCTCCCGCGCACGCCTCCGCCGGCCCGGGGAGCGCCTTAATCGCCCGCGCCAGCGCGTTCCGGTTGCGCCCCACCAGGATGAGGGCCGCTCCTTCGCCCGCCAGGGCGTGGGAGATCGCCAAGCCAATGCCTCGGCTTCCGCCCGTGATCAGAGCAACTTTGCCGCTGAGTTTTTCCATTTCAAGTTCGCGCTTGGGGCCGGGCAGCTTGGCTCTGACGCGCGCTGGCGTTAGGCGCCGTGCTGGCGCACCAGCCTCAAGAATTCCGCGCGCGTCTGCTCGTTCTCGCGGAATACGCCCAGCATGGAGGAGGTGACCGCGACGGAATTCTGCTTTTCGACACCGCGCATAATCATGCACAGGTGCCGCGCCTCAATGATGACCCCCACTCCCTGCGGCTGGACGGCCTCCATAATGGTCTCGGCGATTTGCGTGGTCAGCCGCTCCTGGAGTTGGAGCCGGCGGGCAAACACATCCACCAGGCGCGGAATTTTGCTCAGCCCGATCACCTTGTTCGTCGGCAGGTAGGCTACGTGGCAGCGCCCGAAAAAGGGCAGCAGATGGTGTTCGCACAGGCTGAAGATTTCAATGTCCTTGACGATCACCATTTCGTCGTAGGCAACCGAATAGACGGCCCCGTTCACAATTTTCTTCACGTCCTTCGTGTAGCCGTTGGTCAGAAAACGCAGCGACTCCGCCACGCGCTCCGGGGTTTTCCGCAATCCCTCCCGGTCCGGATCCTCGCCAATCTCGCGCAAGATGCCGCGCACCTGCTCGGCCAGCCCTTCGCGCTCTGCCGCAGCGTCAGAAATCAACGTCCGATTCGCCATGCCGACTCGCTTTCTGGTTCTTCCTGGCCCGGCGGAGTCTCCGGGTTGCGAACCACTTCAAAAAAATTTGAGCTCGTTTCTTCCAGCCGGATCCGTTCGAGCCGCGATGGGTCCTCGGGCGCCTGCCGGAGCCTTCGCCCCAGCCGCCGAAAAATTTCCAGGCAGAGATTTTCCGTCGTTGGAACCACAGAGCGAAAGTGCGGCACATCCAAGTTGAGGTTCACCTGGTCGAATGGCGCGAGCACTTCCTCTTCCACGGCCAGGTCGAGGTTCTCCAGATTCATCACCATGCCGGTGGCCGGTTCGACGGGTCCGCCGACCGTCACCTCGAGAGCGTAGTTGTGCCCGTGGCCAAAGGGGTTGTTGCACTTTCCATAAAGGCGCGCGTTCTCCTCCTCGGTGAGCGCGTCGTTGTGCAAACGGTGCGAGGAGGAAAAACGGTAGCGGCGCGTCAAGAAAACCATCAGTCTCCGTAGTAGTCCACGTAAAGATCAGGCGTCTCGTAAAGCCGAACGCGGTACAGGCGCCCGGCCGGAAGGTTGGGCGCCAAGCGCCGCCAGATTTCGATCGCGATGTTTTCCGTCGTCGGAATCTGTTTCGCAAAGGCCGGCACTTCCTTGTTGAGAAAGCGATGGTCCATTGCCGCCAGCACTTCTTTTTCAAGCGCCACTTTCAGGTCTTTCACGTCGAGGATCATGCCGGTCCGCGCGTCCACTTCACCCGTCACCGTAACCTCCAGCGTGTAATTGTGCCCGTGCCCGTTGGGGTTATTGCACTTGCCGAAGATGCGGCGGTTTTCCTCGGGCGATAAATCCGGATTGTGGTAATAGTGCGCGGCGGAAAATTCCGCCCGACGCGTCAGGTAAATCATCTCGGTTTCCTCAAGCGATCGCCGGAATAGGTTCTTCCTTTCCATTCGATGCGCCGGCCCAGGCCATAGGCGCAGAAAGAGTTGAGAATGAGCAAGCCGGCCAGCGCGGCGCCGGGCCATTGATAGTTCGCCAGGCTGCGATCGAAGCCGAGCTTGGATAGCTCACGCCCGTAACGCGCCCGGCGAGCCAGCGCAAAAAAAAGACACGCCACGGCCAGGATCGTCGCTAGCCCCCCCTGACGCGACGCCACGGTCATCGCCCCCAGCACTGCAAACGTCACCAGCGGAACAACGTCCAGCAGCCACGCTTGCGCCACCGCGGCCACGCCACGCCCCCAATTTCCTTCCGCGAGCAGGTAAAGATTTTTCGTCCAGCCCTCCCACATGGCTCCAAAGCTCACGTACATGCGCGTCCGAACCCAATCAGCTCCCGGAGCGAAAAAAATTCGCCGACCCGACGACTTCACGCGCTCGGCAATGCGCACGTCATCCAAAATTTCTCCTCGCACGCTCTCAAAGCCGCCCGCTTCAAGGTAGATTTCGCGCCGCACCAAAATGTACTGTCCATTGGCGGCAGCGCGCTCGGAATCCGCCTGTGAAATCTCCTCGAAAGGATACCACCGCGCCAGTTGAACGAACACGTAAGGAATGACCGCTTTCTCCCACCACTTCGCGACCACCTGCCCCGGCGAGAGTGAGACCAAATCGAGCCTTTCGCGTTCGGCTCTGCCGACCCAATAGGCCACGCTGCCCGACGAGTGCTCGGTGTCAGCGTCCGTGAAGAGCAGCCACTCGCCCTGCGCTTGAGCGGCCCCGACCGCGCAGGCGTAGGTTTTGCCCGTCCAGCCTTCCGGCAGTCCCTCATTGTGAATCACGCGGAGAAACGAAATTTCATCCCGCAAGTGTTGAAGGATTTCCGCTGTCCGGTCCGTCGAAGCGTCGTCCACCGCGATGATCTCCTGCAACCGCTCCTGCCCCGCCAGGGAGCCGATCACCCGCTCGATGTTCCGCTCCTCATTGCGCGCCGGAATGATGACGGAAACGCGCCCCGCGGACGGCTCGCTCATCGCCGACCTCGCGCCGCGCCCGTAGCGGCGGCCTTTGAGTGGCCCAACGCCGATCCAACGCGTGGCGCCGCGTCTGGAATCAGGACCCTGCGCGATACTGGAAATAATTCGCTCAATGCCAAATGGAGAATTATAATAGGGGGGCGGAGCATGAGCAAAATCAGGCCGTGGCAAGCCGTCGCGGGCGCGCTGGTTCTGGCGGCGCTGGTGTGGCTTGTGGCGCGGCCCGCCAAGCCTCACACCGTTGAGCTCGGAGAAAAAGCCCCCGGCTTCACCCTCCCCCGCATGCCCGATGGCGCCATTTCACTCGCTCATTTCCGCGGGCAGGTTGTGGTCCTGAATTTTTGGGCCTCCTGGTGCCCGCCGTGCGTGGACGAGGCCCCCTCCCTTGAAGCTTTCGCCCAAAAGGTCGAGCGCCGTGGAGTGGTCGTGCTCGGCGTCAGCGTGGATCAGGACCCTGCCGCGCTCGAAAAGTTTATCGCCCAATACCACCTCACCTACCCCATCGCGCGCGACCCCTCCTGGGCGTTGCCCCATCGTTACGGGACTTACAAAATTCCTGAAACCTATATCATTGACCGCAGCGGGCATTTGGCGGAGAAAATCATCGGGGAAACCGATTGGACTGACCCGCGCATGATCGCCTACGTTCGCGATCTGGCCGGTGCCGGCCTGCGCGCCAGCCGCTAACCCGGAGTTTCGTCGGTTTGAAGCTCTGCGGTTCTTGCCGCCGCGGAGATGGTTTTTTAATGTCTGCGGTCGGACGCTCTGCGCGGGCCGGGGTATCATTGAACTCAAAAGGGAGGAATGATACAAGCCATCCGGTTGCTTTTTCTCTGCGCGCTGGCCGGGTCCCTGCCACTGTCGGGAACTGCCGCTGAAGCCGCGGCCGGCAGCCCGGTGCATGAAATTCGTGGCACTGCGGAGCGGGATAAATTCACTCCGAACGTCATCACCGTCCACCAGGGTGAGCGGGTGCGGCTGATCATCACCGCGCTCGACCGCGAGCACGGGTTCAAGCTTTCGGCGTATCACATCAATAAGACGCTGAAAAAGGGCGATCCGGTGGCCATCGAGTTCACCGCCAGCAAGGCCGGAACGTTTCCGTTCCATTGCTCGCATTTTTGCGGCTTGGGTCACTTCAAAATGAGAGGCAAGCTGATCGTCGAACCCAAAATCCGCCATTGAAGGGTTCAGGGGGTTGTCGCGTCCACGCTGTGACCGGGAGGTGGTGTTAATGTCGGCGGCCAAGC
>JAKAWO010000212.1 GCA_021827255.1 Acidobacteriota bacterium
TCCTGTTTAACTCGCACGGGTCGCCCTCGGGCCTGAATTATCCGCTCGATTTTTCCCAGCTCACCACGCCCTATTTCTTCTTCGTGGTGGCTTTTCTAGCCATCTTCTTTGCCGACCGAGTCCTATTTTCCAGACTTCTGTTGGGTTTATTCTTTATTATTTTCTACTTCTACCTTCTGCTGATACGGGCTTTTTCGCGCCGCTTGCTGCTTTGGCTGCGGGGTTACGGCGTGGGTTTGCGGCGCGTCGTGATTGTCGGAGATTCTGAACTGGGGCAGGATCTTGCCCAGCGCATCGAGCGTCATCCCGAACTTCACTATGAAGTGGCGGGCTTTCTGGCTCCGGCGGCGGGCGGCGCAGCGAAACCAGATTTCCGCCCCGCGCTGGCGGGAAATTCCGAATTTATCGCTCAAGAATTGACTTCCCGCGGCGTGCACGAGTTAATTTTCGTAATCCCGATTCGCAAGGACAGCGAGACGCTGGATTTCGTTGCCAACTGCCAAAGGCTCGGCCTTACGGTTAAGCTGGTTCCAGAATACTACGAAATGCACTCGCACCAGATTGAAAGCCTCCGCATTGACGGGATTCCTCTGCTGGAGCTCAAGGACCTTTCTCCCAACCCTGCTTACCGGATGCTGAAGCGTCTGATGGACCTCGGCATTTCCGGCCTCTTGCTGCTTCTCCTCAGTCCGCTGATGCTTCTCATCGGCTTTCTGTTATGGATGGCCGGCGACCGCCAGGTGTTGAAAGCCGAACCGCGGATCGGCTTGGCGGGACAGCCTTTTCGGATGCAGCGTTTTGATGTGGACCGATCCTCGCCGTCGCCGAGGGATCAGGCAACTTGGGGCGGGCGGTTTCGCCGCTTCCTGCACCAGTACAGCCTCTCGGAAATGCCGCAATTCTGGAACGTTTTCAAAGGCGATATGAGCCTGGTGGGGCCGCGTCCGGAAAGTCACGAGCGCGTTCGGCATTATTCGCCATGGCACCGGCAGCGGTTGCTCCTCAAACCGGGCATGACGGGACTCGCTCAGGTTCGAGGTCTGAGGGGCGCGGATTCCTCGGATGAGAAAACACGCTATGACCTGGAATACGCCGCCAACCTTTCGCCCTTCCTGGACGTTCGCCTGGTCTTCGCGACTTTGGGAACCTTGGCGCGGCGCGGTCGGGAGAAACCCGCGCCCACAGCGCCCATGCCAGATCTGAGGCTGAGGGGCGGGTTGGGCGAGAAGCGCGTTTAGGACCCGATTCCAATGGCCATGAGATCGAGGGCAGCAAGGCCCTCGCCCCGGGGGATCGGAACTTTTGCCCAACCAGCCGCGGCTCCGAATGGTCTTAGGGGTGGCTTCAAGTGATTATTGTTCGTTCTCCAGTCAGAATCAGTTTTGCCGGGGGCGGAACGGATCTGCCCTCTTATTACGAAAAGCAGGGCGGGCTGGTTCTCAGCACGGCGATCAACAAGTATTTCTACACCGTCCTGACCGACCGGGAGGACGGTCGGACGCAGATCATCTCGTCGGATCTGCGCGCCCTCGAAACCTGTGAAGACGTCGAGAAGATGGAGCTGCACGGTAGCGAGTTGGAAATTCCTTTTGCCGTGATGAAGTATTTTCGGCCCCAGGTCGCGGTGAATTTATTTCTGGCTTCGGAGGTCCCGCCGGGCACGGGGTTGGGTTCCTCGGCCTCAGCCTGTGTCGGCGTCCTCAAAGCCTTTTCGACGCGCCTCGGACGGGAGATGGGCAAAGCCGATCTGGCCGAAGCGGCCTTTGAGATCGCGCGCAATATCCTCAAGCGTCCGGTGGGAAAGCAGGACGAATACGCGGCGGCTTTCGGCGGTATCAATGTTTTTAAGTTTGACGCCGAGGGCGCCGAGGTCGAGCCCATCCGACTCCCCTCGGAAATGCTGACCGACCTTCAGCAGAGCCTGCTGCTGTTTTTCACCGGGAGCTCGCGCGATTCTTCCCAGATCCTGGCCGCTCAGGATCAATCCGTGCAGCAGCGGGAAGACCATGTCCTGGAGGCCCTCGCGGCGCTCAAAGCACTGGTTTATCCGATGCGAGATGCCTTGCGAAGGGGCGATTTGGACGCCTTCGCCACCCTGCTCGACGCCGGCTGGAACCTCAAGAAGCGAATCTCCACCCGGATTTCGAATCCTCTGATTGATCAGATTTACCAGACGGCTCGCGACCGCGGCGCCCTCGGCGGCAAGGTCACGGGTGCGGGAGGCGGCGGGTTCCTGCTGCTCTTTTGCCCCCGCGATCGTCAGCGGGCGGTTCGCGAAGCTCTGCGCGGATTCGGCGTGAAAGAAATGCGCTTTCAGTTTGATTTGGCGGGCGCGCGCGTCGTTTATGACGACCCCTTCTTTGACGCCGATTCCGGCGGTGGCGTCCAATGGGTCTTTCGCCCCATGATGGAACGCTTGGCGAGCTGAGCGAGAAGGCGCTCCCGCCAGCCGATGAGGACGCGGGGCGGGAGCCGGCAGACCCGCGCGGAAAAGTACTCGCGGGTGCGTGACCCATAGCGGGCGCAAGGGGAACGGAAGTGCCCAGGACAATATCCAAGGCTTTTCTGCTGGCGGCGGGGCGGGGAACACGCCTCCGTCCGCTGACCGATGCCGTTCCCAAGTGCTTGGTGCCCCTGCATGGCAAACCGCTGCTGACCTATTGGATGGAGATTTGCGCGACGCTGGGAGTGGCGGAAGTTTTGATCAACACTCATCACTTGGCGGACCAAGTCAAGGCATGGGCCGAGCGGCAGAGCGCCGCGGTTAAAATCCATCTGGCGCACGAGGACACGCTGCTCGGCAGCGCCGGGACGCTCGCCGCCCATCGGGATTTCGCCCGTGACGCTGAGAACGTCTATATTTTTTACGCGGATAACTTGGCGCAGATCAATTTCCAAGCCCTCCAAGTCTGTCACCATGCCCACGCGGCTCCCTTGACCCTGGGCCTGTTCCGCGCCGCCCGCCCGGAACGGTGTGGCATTGTGGAGCTGGACAAGTCCGGCCGCGTGCTTTCCTTCGAGGAGAAGCCGACTCAGCCCCGCTCCGATCTCGCCTTCGCGGGCGTCGCGCTGGCTCGCCGCGAGTTTTTTTCTTGCCTGCCCAGCGCCGCCTTTGCCGACCTCGGCAAAGACGTCTTCCCGAAACTAGCCGGAAGAATGTACGGCCATCCATTGGAGGGCCGTTTGCTCGACATCGGCACGATGGAGGACTACCAACTCGCTCAGCAGGACTTGAGTTGGGCCGGGCCGTCCTCGGCCAGGCCCCGTGAGCCTTTCGCGGCTCCGCCCAGGAGGGAAACCCGGACGTGAAGGTTTGGATCGAGAGACTCTTAGCCCTGGTCATCCTGGGCACGGCCCTAGCCTACGGCGGGGTCGTCCCACTCGCTTACTCCTCCATGGAGATTGCCGTTTTCATCCTGCTTTTCGCGGTCGCGCTGGGCGAAGGCTTTCGCGGCCACCTGACCCTCCGCTTGCCTTGGCCGGTCTGGATTCTTCTCGCCTGGGTGGGGTTGGAGATGGTTCCGCTTCCCGCCACGGTCGTCCGTTTTTTGTCGCCGCTCCGAGCCCGCGCCATGGCCGCGCTGGCTCCGCAATGGGTCTCCGGCTCCTGGTGGACCCTCAGCATTGATCCGCACCGCACCCTTCTTTACTTCATGCGGCTGCTCGCCTACGCGGGCGCTTTCGCTCTGGCGGCCTGGGCCTTCAACCCACGCCAAGGCAAAAGCCCCTTGGTCAACGGCCTCATCCTGTTGGGCAGCTTTGAGGCCCTCTACGGCCTTTTCCAATATCTGACCCGTCAACAGAAGATCTTCGGTTACACTAAAATTTATTACACGACGGACGCCACGGGGACCTACATCAACCGCAACCATTTCGCCGGCCTGCTCGAACTGACCGTTCCCATGGTGATTGCCGTGGCGTTCTATCAGTTTCAAATCTGGCGGCGGGAGCGCTGGCCCCGCCGGCATCTTTCTGAGGAAAGCCACGTCGCCGCCTATCGCGGCTTCTTTTATCTCTTCCTCGCCATTCTGTTGGGCGTGGCAGCGATCTGCTCGCACTCTCGCATGGGGATTTTTGGCATGCTGGTGAGCCTCCTCTTCATCCTCCTGCTTAGCCAGGCCCGCTCCGGGCTGGGCGCCTGGAAGACGGCTTCCTTGCTCGTCGTCTTCGGCCTTCTGGCTTATGGGAGTTGGGTGGGTCTGGGACCGGCCCTGCGCCGCTTTGAGAACCTTGGCAAGGCTGGTTATCTCGAGAGCGAAGGCCGGTTGCACATCTGGAAAGGCGCAGAGCATCTGGTGCGCGATTACCCGCTGACCGGCTCGGGCCTGGGGACGTTCGGCGAGGCTTACCGCCACTACCAGCGGCACTTGACCTACGCTTACGTCTCCCACGCTCACAGCGACCTGGTTGAATTCACTTCTGACATCGGGCTGTTCGGCGCGCTCCTGCTGTTTGGGGGCATTCTTTGGCTCTGGGTCAAGTCAGTCCGCGCCTTTTGGGGAGAAATGGGCCTCTACCGCCGCGCCATCACCTTGGGCTGTATCGGCAGCACCATGGCTCTTCTCATCCACAGCGCGACGGACTTTAACCTGCAGATTCCCGCCAACGCTTTGATCTGGGCCACGATTCTGGGCATCAATTACAAAGTCGTCTGCCTGCGAAAGCAGGAGGTCCCCGTTCCCGCCGGAGAGCGTCCCGCATGGAGCGATTCGTCTTAGTTGACCGCGATGGCGTGATCAACCGCCGCATGGTGGGCGGCTACGTCACGGCTTGGGAGGAGTTTCAGTTTCTACCCGGCGTCTTGGAGGGCCTGGCCCTGCTGGCCCGGCACGACGTCTCAGCCATTGTCATCTCCAATCAAGCCGGAGTGGGAAAAGGTCTGCTGACGCCCGCCGCCCTCGAGATCATCACTCAGTCCTTCTTGCGCGAGGTTCATCAACGCGGCGGACGCATCCGAGGAGTCTATTACTGCCCGCATCGTCCCGAAGATGCCTGTGACTGCCGCAAGCCCAAGCCGGGCCTCATCTTTCAAGCGCAACGCCGGCACGGTTTTCGCCTTCACCAGACCTATCTCATCGGAGACTCGCCCACCGACCTCGCCGCCGCCCAGGCGGCCGGTTGCCCCGCGCTCCTGATTGCCGAAAACAGCGCCCCGCCCGCCTCCCTCTCTCCGCCCGCCGCCCAAAACGTCTTTACCAGCCTGGCAGAGGCGGCGCGATTCGTGATCGCCCATCCTCTCGATGCCCAGCCGCTCACCCCGGCCCCTGGCAGCCCATGACCGCCCCCGCCCTCAGCCGGATCGAATGAGAACCCGCCGCCCCTACCCGAGAATTTCGATTTCCAGGCGCCTCATCAGCGCGTGAAGACGCTCGTGCGTCCCGCTTCCCATCTTTTCCTTTTCGATCCCCTCAAACCGCTCCGCCAGCGCCTCCTGCTCAGCTTCGGTCAGCAGGCTTTCCGCCATCGCGAACAAAACATTGTTCTCCTTGAAGATGTGATCGCGCAACAAGGCGTCGTATGCGTGCGCGGCGCGCGCAAAGCGTTGGCCCGCGCCGGGAGCGTTT
>JAKAWO010000213.1 GCA_021827255.1 Acidobacteriota bacterium
GCCTCGAGCGGCGTTCGCAGCGCCGTCTTGATGCTGTGCACGGAAAACGCCACTCCCCCGCCCAGCAAGGCGCCCAGAATCCGCCAGTCGGCAGGGGCCGGACTGAGCGCGGCGTAAGAGAGCAGCGCTGCCCCCGGAGGACGAAGGAAGGTGTGGATGGCGTTCCAGACGCTGCCGACGTAAGGAATCTTATCGGCGAAAAATTCCAGGGCGAAGAGCACCAGCGCAATGGCGATCACGATGGGATTGCCAAGGATACCGAGCGAGGCAGGAATATGAACGACTCCAAAGCGCTGGAGGAGGCCCAGAACAGCGACGGTGGCATAGAGCCTGAGGCCCGAAGCGTACGACACCCCCATCGCCAGGCCCAAACCCGCCAGCATTGTCGAGGACATGCTTCACCTCTCTGTCAGCCGATTGAGATGTATGTCATCTTAGACCATAGCTGATCCCACGTTCTTGCGCCATGGGCTAAATTCTTTCGGCCCTCCGGGCCTGAGCGCGCGGCCATGTTGACCGCAGTGATAAAGATCCTGATTGCTGCGCCACCCGCCGGCAGGTACCGCTCTGATTCCGTGCCGTGGCATCGTTGGTCCATCAATGAGAAGAAGCCCGTCGGCAGAAAATCGCTCCCGTGGCTACTTCTGCGTCTGCCGCAGGTGCCGGACATCGTCGACCAAAGACCAAAAGGCATGATAAAGAGCGTCTTGTCGTTCTAAGACGGGATTGGTATTGTCGCTGGTCGGGAGGTGGCTGGCGGAATCACCCGGCCCCTCGGCATACTCCACAGCGCCCGCCTGCACCCTGTAGAGCGTCTCCTTAGATCTCGCATCCACGACTTTCAGCTTAACCTCTATGTCGTACGGCCTTTCCAGATTCTGGCCGGGTGTGAGTATCGGGGACCCTATCCCTGCTCGATTCATCCAGACTCGCACAAATTCTAATTTGACAACTGCATCCGAAGCTCCTTCCCTGCAATCGGGAACTAACTTCCAGCGGAACTTCGTGAGCAGATGCTTCCGCTTGCCTTGTGCCTTGAGAAAATCCTTGACGAGGTTGCGGTCAAAACCCGAAAGGTCTTGCGTATCGACGCAATAGCTTCGGACATGAGCAAGCGCCGGCGGGTCGACGATTTGCCCGGCCAGCGCCTTACCACTAACCGCGAATAGTGACGAGATCGCAAAAAACAGCAGGCCAGCTTTCATAACAACCTCGCTCAGGTGAAGACGGGTGGCGCACACACTGGACCTTGAGTGCGATCACGCGAAGCGCGAAAGTCCTGATATCGTTTCGTGCTTATCGCTCCATTGCGAACATCGACGCATCCTGCATCGAACGCGCGAAGGCGACGCTCGCCGTCACAGCGCTGCGCCTGCGGCCCCCCCGGCATTCTAACCCCTTTCAGCTTCGCTGATCGCAGACATTAAAAAATCAATGTCTGCGCCACCCGCCCGCGAGCGGAGTTTACGGCGGCGGTTTAAGAGCGTCGGATTCATCCCGAATCAATGCCGGCGGTCATAGACCGCCGCTACAGAGGAGTCATTCATATCTCAGAGCAACCATGGGATCGACTTTGGCCGCACGCCGGGCAGGAACGTAACAGGCCAGCAACGCGACAGCAATCAGGATCAGCGAAACGGCTATGAACGTGAGCGGATCGGAGGGCTTGACGCCATAGAGCAGGCTTGCGAGAAAGCGTGTGAGAGCAAGTGCGCCGGCGATTCCGATGACCACGCCAATCACTGCCAGCCTGACGCCTTGGCCTACTACCATTCTCAGGATATCTCGTTTCTCCGCCCCCAGCGCCATGCGGATGCCCATTTCGTGCGCACGCTGAGCGACCGAGTAGGACAAGACGCCATAAATTCCGACGGCTGCGAGGACCAGCGCCAGCAGGGAGAAGATTCCCAGCAGGAGCATGTTGAAACGCCAGCGGGAGATAGAGCCCGAGAGCAATTCGTCCATGGTCTCGACGTTGGCGATGGGCTCGTTGCCGTCCACGGAAAGGACGGCCTGCCGCACCGCGTTCAGTGGGACGGCCCCGCCGCGCGTCCGAACCACCCAGCAGACCGGAGCCAGCCGGACCACCAGCGCCAGCACGTGCGCGGGGACTTGCGTATAAGGGATGAACATCTCCGGCGGCGCGGGTTGGTCGAGCGAGGCATCCTTCACGTCACCGACCACGCCGATGATTTGCCGCGGGCGGTCGGTCCACTCCGGCCCCATTTTCTTGCCGATAGTGATCGTCTGTCCAATGGGATTCTCATTCTTCCAGAGCGTCTCGGCCATGGTCCGATTGATGATCACCACCGGCTGGGAGCTTTCGGTGTCAGCGTCTGTAAAGTAACGGCCGCGAATGAGCGGGATTTTCATGGCGCGGAAATAATCGGGGCTGGTGAAGCGGTACTGGCTGCTGCGCGATGACTCATTCGCCGAACCGGAACGGCCTTCGATAGCGTAAGGCAGGTTTAGACCGCCCATTGTCGGCAGGAGGGTAACGATGGCAGGATCTTCGACGCCCGGAATCGCCTTAAGGCGGTCGAGCACCTGGCGGCCGAAAGCGGCAAAAGCAGACGGCGTGCCGTATTTCGCCTCCGGCAGCGTTGTTTCGAAAGTCAAAACGTGATGCGGATCGAACCCCGGATTCACATTCGCAAGCCCTATAAAACTTTTGACCAGAAGCCCGGCGCCCGCCAGCAGCATCATTGAAAGGGCTATTTCACCCGCAACCAGGATGCCGGAAAGCCTCCGGCGCGTTCCGCCTGCGGTCGTCTGCAAGGAGCCTTCCTTCAGAGATTCGTTCAGATTGGCACGGGAAGCGCTCAAGGCGGGAGCCAGGCCGAACAGAAATCCCGTCAGGATGGAGACGGCCAGGGTGAACGCGAGCACGCGCACGTCGAGCCCACCCTTGTCGAGTTGCGGGATGCTGGGCGAGCTGAAGGCAATCAGTAGATAGTCCGCGCCAGCCGCAATGAGCAGGCCGACGGCGCCACCCAGGACCCCGAGCGAGACGCTTTCGATCGAGAGTTGGCGGAAGATCCGCGCCCGGCCTGCTCCGAGGGCGGTGCGGATGGCGATTTCCTTGCCGCGGGCCGTCGCGCGCGCCAGCATCAGGTTGGCCACGTTCACGCAGGCGATCAGCAGAACCAGCCCCACGGCGGCCATGAGGATCAGCAGCGCCGGGCGGATGTTCCCAACGATCCTCGCGTGCAGGGGAACCAGGCTTACACCCGCGTCCTCGGCCACGACTTGCGGGTCCTCTTTTTGAAAGCGCTGGCTCAGAATTGTCATGCTTGCTGCGGCCTGTTGGCGCGCGACGCCCGGCTTCAGCCTTCCGATCACGGCCAGATAGCTGGCTGGGTCCCGGCTCTGGGGCGGGAGTTGATAGGGTATCCAAAGGTCGGTCCCGCTACCGAAGCTGGAGGAGGCCGGCCACCGGAAACCCGGCGGCATGATCCCGACGACGGTGTACGGCTGTCCGTCAAGAGTGATCGCCTGCCCAACGAGGCCGGGATTGGCGCCGAAGCGCGTGCGCCAGAGGTTGTAGCCGAGGATCACCACTTTTGCGCCACCCTGCACATCCTCTTGGGGCAGAAAGTCGCGGCCAAAAGTTGGGCTCACCCCGAGCACCCGGAAAAACTGCGAGGTGACGCGCACGCCAGGAACGCGCTCGGGCAGGCCCTGTGTGGCCATGTTGAAGCCTACCGGTGCGAATGAGAACGCTGCAAGATTGCTGAAAACCTGGTTGTGGTCCTTCCAATATTCAAACAATGGGACGGCCACGGAGGCGCTGGCGCCGTCCTTGGATTGTTTCAGGAGTTGCACAATGTGGTTGGGCTGCGGGAACGGCAGGGGCCGAAGCAGAACCGCATTGATCACACTGAACATCGCTGTGTTCGCTCCGATGCCGAGGGCAAGGGTGAGAACAGCCACGGCCGTGAAGCCGGGGTTGCGGCGGAGCTGGCGGAGGCCGTAGCGGACGTCCTGCACGGCTTCATTGATAAAACGGATGCTCCAAGTTTCGCGGCACTCTTCTTTTATGCTGCTGACGTTGCCGAACTGCCGCAGCGCCGCGTAGCGCGCCTCTTCCGGGCTCATCCCCTTGCGCTGATTTTCCTCAGTGAGCATGTTGAGGTGAGCGCCCACTTCGTCGTCCAATTGCTGTTCCAGCCGCGCTTTGCGGACCAGCCCCAGAAACTTCGAGAGCAAAACTCGCAACCGGGTCACGCCAACCTCCGAAGCCTGTTGTGACGATTTTACGCCGGCAGTCTTCCAAGTGGCGGGATAAACCCGCCGCTACATCGGCAAAGCCGGGCGGGTTTGAAACCCGCGCCTACGAATGATACGCGTTGCCGAAACGGTAACGTTTCCGTCGCAGAGTTTTCACGCAATCAAAGGCCCGCGACATAGAAACCAGTGTCGCTGTTACCAAACCCATGCTGGCCTGCTCCGCACACCCCCGATGAATCGGGGCGTGCCCCAGGCCGCCATCGCCAACTCCACGCCTGGCGAGGTAAACTCGCCGCTACTCGCCACGTCACGCGCCTTCGTTGCCTGCCAGCAGCCGAGCCATCATGGCGGTCATCCGTTCCCAGTTTTCAGCTTCCTTTTTCAGTTGCCTGCGCCCGGCGCCGGTCAACGAGTAGAAACGGGCGCGCCGGTTGTTTTCAGAAACGCCCTGTTTCGACGCGATCCAACCTTTCTGCTGCAGGCGGAGCAGCGCCGGGTAAAGCGTGCCCTGGTTCAGTTGCAGGAGGTTTTCGGAAATCTGCTCGATGCGCCGCGCGATTCCGAACCCATGCATGGGCCCCATGGTGTCCAGCGTCTTCAGGACCATCAGGTCCAGCGTTCCCTGAAGAACTTCGGTTTTTTCTCCAGCCATGTGATGGTTCTCCTATAGAAGATCAACAGGTGCAAGCATAATCCCAGACCTCTGGATTGTCAACAGGAGAAAACGACCGCACACAGCGCCAAACGCGACGTGTGCGCTACCCGTGCTTCGCAAGACCGCAGGCGCTATAAGGCAAGCGCCGGCGCCAACCTCGGCCCCGGTGAACCGGAACCCTCCCAAACGACGGCGTCTGTGCCGCTCGCGTTGTTCCGGTTGAAACCGTGGTGGCGGCTGCGGCATCGAAAGATTGATGAGTGCCGTACGTTCCGGGTACTTGAATCTGCTGATGGCCTTGCTTGCCGCCATGACCTTGAGCTTGCAAGTTCGGGCGCAGGTTTGCGGCGGAGTTGCCGTGGACCTGGGTTCCGAGTCATTGACGACGGGCCAGGCAGGATTTGACTCCGGAGCGCTGCCGGGTCCGGCCCATACGCCGCTGTGCCGCTTGCGCTGCCGGGGTTTTGTCGCCAGTGTTCCTGATGGCCCCCAGCAGCCATACGCGGGCACAGCGACTCTGCTCAAAACCCTTGCGGCTTATCTCGTGCCAGCGCCGGCACCGGCGGCAACATACTTGAACGTCTTTTCTCCACCCGACACTTCCCCGCCCGTAT
>JAKAWO010000214.1 GCA_021827255.1 Acidobacteriota bacterium
GGGGGGCTGGCCGGCGATAGTGTGCGTGAAACCTTTGGAATCTACCTCAATGGCCAGCGACTGCGTCTTGCACAGGCTCGGATCGAGAACCATGGCCACCGCCATCGGGTCAAATAGGGTTGGGGTCTTCTGGTTCCAGAGGTTGTAGAGCAAGGTGAGCGCGTCAGTGAGGGGGCTGAGCTGGGTGAAGATCCGATGGCGGGCCGCCCCTCGCAACTGCAACATCGCCGTCACGTCCAGCGGACACATCAGGATCGGAACACCGGATGAGAAGACCACCTCGGCGGCAGCGGGGTCGGAGGCGATGTTGTATTCGGCTACGGGCCTCCGCTCTTCGTCATAGCCGCGAGCGATTGAGCCGCCCATCATCACAATCCGCTTGATCTTCTTGGCGAGCATCGGATGGCCCTTCAGCAGCTCGCCGAGGTTGGTCAAGGGCCCGATGGCGACGATCGTGATTTGCCCCGGTCGGCGCAAGATTTGCGCTCGCAAAAAAGTGACGGCTGTCTCCCGGAACAATTCCGGGCTGTGGAAGCCCGCGGCCCATCGGGTCTGCTCGATTGGCAGAGGCTTGCCCGCATGGCCAGCGGCCACTGGAACGCCTCGGAGCCCGGCCACCCAGAGCAGCTTGGCGGCGAGCCGAGCTCTCGCTTGCGTGTCTCCGCTCACCGTCGTCACGCCCAAAAGCTGAAGCTCGGGGCTGCGGGCGACCAGCGCCAGCGCGAAGGCGTCGTCAATGTCCGTTCCGATGTCGGTGTCCACGAGAATAGGGACCTTGGCGCGCGCGCCGGCAGCGAACGCCAAGCCCGGGAAAAACAACAGCACGAGACAAAGAATCTTCTTCATTTCCCTCCGACCCCGCCTTAGACCGGCCTATCCTTCCACGCCCTCGTGAGCTTCGTCAAACCGCCCGTGTAAGGGGCCGTCTAAACCTTCGCTGGCTGGCGCAGCGCGAACCTTCAGTTCTGCGGTTGGTTCCAAATCACGAAAAGCGGGATGGCGCCAGCCTCTCTACCTCCATATACGTCCCACGGCCGCGTCAAAGTTCTCGAACGGTAACAATCCAAATCAAGACGATTTCAGACTGGCAATTTCTCTGCGGATTGGGGAGCCTAACGTTGCGGAAGAAACTGTCCGCCGTTCTCCGAGGGCGGCCCATCCGATCATTCGCCCCGGCGTTCGGCGAAGCGGGCGCGTGAAGAAAATCCTTCCGCTTCTTCCCATTCGAACTCTTCGTAGCCGCGAGGGTTGGCCGTCAACCCACCGCATCCCCTTTGCGCCAGGCCGCGGCCGGCGCAGCGCGCGTTGTGGGGCAACTCCTGAGAGCTCCGCCTTCATCAGCGCAACTCTAGAATCTCTCCTTCTTTCGACTTCCCTTGCGCCTCAAGCTTTTCCATAAACTCATTGGTGACTTTCTGTATTTCCTCGAGGGCTCGTCTTTCGTCATCCTCAGAAATCTTTTTTTCCCTGAGGAGCTTCTTAAGCTCCTCGTTGGCGTCCCGACGAACGTTTCGCACCGCCGTGCGGTGGTTCTCTAAAACCTTGTGGACGTGCTTCACCAACTCCCTGCGGCGCTCTTCCGTCAGGGGCGGAATGGGCACGCGAAGCGCCTTTCCATCGTTCACCGGATTCAGGCCCAGGTCCGAGGCGCGAATGGCCTTGTCAATCACTGGCACCAGAGACGGGTCCCAGGGCTGAACGGTCAGCAGGTTCGGCTCCGGGACGCCCAAGGTCGCAACCTGGTTGAGCGGGGTCAGATTTCCGTAATAATCCACCCGGAGATGATCGAGGAGGCCCAAGGAAGCTCGCCCCGTTCTCACGCTCGCCAGCTCCGCCCGGAAGTCTTCGAAGGCTTTGGCCATGCGACTCTTCGTGTGGCCCACCGTTTCCTTGATCATCGGGTCCGCGCTCCTCTCCCGGCTCAGTGTCCAACCGTCGAACCCACATTTTCCCCAAGTACAACTCGTTTCAAGTTGCCGGGAACGTTGAGATTGAAAACGACGATCGGCAGGCTGTTGTCCATGCACATTGAAATGGCCGTGGTATCCATCACTGTCAAACCTCGGGAGAGAACCTCCCGATAGCCAATCCTCGAAAACATCTTGGCGTCCACCACCGTCTCAGGGTCGGCGTCATAGATTCCATCCACCTTGGTCGCCTTTAAGATCACTTCCGCCTTGATTTCCATCGCCCGCAGCGCCGCCGCCGTGTCGGTCGAGAAATAAGGGCTTCCGGTGCCGCCGGCCAGAAGGACGACCCGGCCTTTTTCGAGGTGCCGGATGACACGCCGTCGGATGAACGGCTCCGCAATCTCGCGCATCTCAATCGCCGTCACCACTCGGGTATAGGCGCCCGCTTTCTCCAGGGCGTCCTGAAGCGCCAACGCGTTAATCACCGTCGCCAGCATCCCCATATGGTCGGCCACCACGCGCTCAATGCCGTGCTGCGAGGCCGCCACGCCCCGAATGAAGTTCCCGCCCCCGATCACCAAGGCGACTTCTACGCCCATGCCGCGGACTTCGCTGACTTCCAAGGCGATGCGCGCGGTGACCGCGGGGTCAACCCCAAAACCCTGGGCGCCCATCAGCGCTTCGCCGCTCAGCTTGAGAACGATGCGATGGAAGACCGGCTGGCTCATGGCTTGGCTTGCTCAGGCCTTTCACTAGGCTATTTTAGAGCCCGCTCAGTCCGACGGGTCCGTCTTGGCAGGCTCGCCCAAACCCTCGCCCACTTTGAACCGGGAGAAGCGCCTTACGGAAATGTTCTCTCCGAACTTGGCGATTTTGGACGTAATCAGCTCTCCCACGGTCAGGTTGCCCGCGGTGTCCTTGATGAAGTGCTGCTCATACAAGCAATTCTCTTCAAAAAACTTGCTCAGCCTGCCCTCCACGATGCGGCCCACCACCGCGAGGGGCTTGCCGGCGCCCGCTGCCTCTGCTTCCAAGACCTCGCGCTCCTTGGCCAAAACCCCGGGAGTCACGTCTTCTTTGCGGACAAACCGAGGATCGGTGGCGCAGATTTGCATCGCCAAGTCATGCACCAATTCCTGGAATTCATGGTTGCGCGCCACAAAATCCGTCTCGCAGTTGACCTCCACCAAGACTCCTATTTTGCCGCCCGCATGGACATAGGAGCCCACCACCCCTTCCGTCGCCAGCCGGCCCGCCTTCTTGGCCGCCGTCGCTTGGCCGCGCCTTCTCAGGACGGTAAAAGCCTGCTCAACATCCCCTCCCGTTTCCTCCAGCGCCCTCTTACACTCCATCATCGGCGCCCCGCTCATCTCGCGCAGTCTCCTGACCGCATCCGCCGTTATCCCCATCCTTTTCTCACCTGCTCCTGACGCAGAACAAGGGAGGCCGCCTTCGCGCTTTTGCCTCCCCTGAACTCTTTCCGGTCCAGATTTTAAAAGTCTTCCTGCGGGGCTAGCCCTTCGGCCTCTTCCCCCGCCTTCCCGCGAGGCCTTCCGACTAATTTTTTCTTTCCTTTGGGAACGCGCACTCGTCCTTCCAATTCTTCCTCCGCGGCGCGCACCGAGGAGGAGACCCCTTCCTCCCCCATTTGTCCCGAATCGCCAAATTCTGCGCCACCCTCTCCGACCGCGCCTCTCGCTTCCGCGCCCGCCATGCCTTCACCGGCCGCAATCGCTGCCGCCTCGCGAGCCGCTTCCAATTCCTCAGCCGCTTTTTCAGCGGCAATCTTCTCCGCTTCGAGTTGCTTCTGAATGGCTTCTTGCTTCCCTTCCAGAATCGCATCCGCCATCCGAGAGGTGAAGAGCCGGATCGCTCTCAAGGCATCGTCATTACCCGGAACAACCCAATCCACGAGGTCAGGGTTGCAGTTGGTGTCCACGACCGCCACCACCGGCACGCCCATTTTCCTTGCCTCTAGGACGGCGATTTGCTCTTTGTTGGAGTCAATCACGAACAGGGCGTCGGGCAGACCCGGCATGTCCTTGATACCGGCTAGATTCTGGTCTAAATGCTTCCGCTCACGCTCGAACCGCTGCACCTCTTTTTTCGTCAGCAGGTTGTAGCGCCCGTCACGGCTCATCTCTTCGAGTTCGCGCAGCCGCTGGATAGACTTCTGAATCGTGGCGTTGTTGGTGAGCAGTCCCCCCAGCCAGCGGTGGTTGACGTAGAACATCCCACACCGCTTGGCCTCCTCGGCCACAGACTCCTGCGCCTGCCGTTTGGTCCCGACAAAAAGGATGCTCTTGCCGTCCCGGGCTTGGTCAGATAGATATTTCGCCGCTTCTTTGAAGAACTTCAGTGTCTTTTGGAGATCGATAATGTGGATGCCATTTCGTTTCCCGTAGATGTACTCCTTCATCTTCGGATTCCACCGGCGGGTCTGATGGCCAAAATGGACTCCAGCCTCCAGAAATTCTTTCATGGTGATATTCGACAAATAGCCTCCTCACATCCAAAAGCCGCGGCGGGCGGCCTCTCACGAACGTTGTGGACGTTCCGCGATCGGTCTTGAGTCTGAGGGCCGAACGCTGGTCGCCTGATTACCGCTTCGAGAACTGGAACCGCTTGCGGGCACCCTTCTGGCCGTACTTCTTGCGCTCCTTGGCGCGAGGGTCCCGTGTCAACAGTCCGTTTTGACGCAGGATGGAACGCAACTCGGGATTGTAGAGAATGAGGGCGCGGGCTATTCCAAGCTTCGTCGCTCCGGCCTGACCATGAACGCCGCCGCCATGCGTGTTCACCAAAACATCAAACTTGCCGCTGCTCTCTGTAACCACCAGCGGTTGCTGAATCTCTATCCTCAACGACTCCGACGGGAAATATTCCTCAGCCCGCCGTCCGTTGATCTCGTAAGTGCCGCTCCCCGGCCTAAGGATGACGCGCGCCACCGAAGTCTTTCGCCGTCCGGATGCTCGAAAGTCATTCAACTCGTTCACTCCTTGCTCCTTTTGCAGAATGCCTATCCCTTCACATTGGGCGTCCAAGATTCACGGGCTCAGGCTTTTGCGCTTGGTGTGGATAAGCCGAACCCGCATAAACTTTTAGCCGGGTGGCCAGGCGCTCGCCCAGGCGGGTCTTCGGGAGCATCCCCAAAATAGCGTCCCGCACTACACGCTCCGGCTTGGTCTCAAGCTGATGGCGGGCGCTCACCTCTTTCAACCCGCCCGGGTAGCCGCTGAAATGGCGGTAGAACTTCTGATCCGCCTTGCGACCCGTCAATCGAATCTTTGCCGCGTTAATGATGACGAGCCCAACCCGATGATCCGCGTGCGGCGTCCATTGGGGCGAATCCTTCCCCATCAAAACCCGCGCGGCCCGAGCCGCCAGCCGACCCAAAATAGCTCCCTCAGCGTCCACCAAACGCCACCGCACTTGATGCCGCCAAGCACTCGTGAATGAGGTTCCCAAACTATGCTCCTTCTCTTAAAAACCACAATCTATTATCATCATCTGAACCCCTCTGTATTGTCAACAGCCCGTATCACAGGACTTTCCTCATTTTTTTACGACTCCCAGGCCAGCAATAGC
>JAKAWO010000215.1 GCA_021827255.1 Acidobacteriota bacterium
ATCCAGGCTTAGAGTCTGAACAATTACTGAGGAGATTGCGGCTCATCGCCGGAACGCCTGCCTCATCCGCGCCACGTTTTCTTCCCGCATCTGACCGAGGCTCACGCTCCGGCCCCAAGTTAGCGCCGGATGCAAGCGTGATTCCCTTCGCTGACGAACTCAGCGTCGGCAAGCCGCTGCAGCCACGAGGCCGAGGCTCAGGCAGGCACCGAGCCGCCGCTTGCCTTTACCCCCGCCAAAAATCTTCGAACCTCCGTCAGCACGCGCTGGAACATCTCCGCCGTCAGCCGCCCGGTTTGAGTGTTTTGCTGACTCGGATGGTAGGACACAAACAGGCGCGGAAATCCGCCCGGCAAGGCGTAACTCGCGCCATGCTTGAAAGGAAACGAAGACCGGGGCGGAAGCTTGCCGCGCGCCGCAGCCCAATCGAGGTAGGTATCAAACGCCACCCGTCCCAGGACCAGCACGGCTCGAATACTTTTGAGAATTTGGAATTCTCGCTCGAGGTAGGAGCGGCAATTTCGCAGTTCCTCCGGCCTGGGCCGGTTGGCGGGCGGCGCGCAGCGCGCCGCCGCCGTGATGTAACAGTGGCGGAGGCGCAGGCCGTCCTGACGATCATGGGCGACAGGCTGAGACGCGAACCCCGCCTCGAACAGGGCGCGATAAAGGAAATCGCCGGAACGATCACCGGTAAACATGCGGCCAGTGCGGTTGGAGCCGTGCGCGCCGGGGGCCAGGCCCAAGATCAGCAATTCCGCCTCCGGGTCGCCAAAGCCCGGAACAGGCTTGCCCCAATAGTCCCAGTCGCGATACTGCCGCCGCTTTTCCAACGCCACCTTCCGGCAGTAGCTGCGCAGGCGCGGGCAGAGTTCGCACGAAATGATTCTCCGGTTGAGTCGTTCCAGGTCTCGATGGCGGTCACTGCGCTTGGTCACCACACCCGACCTAGGCTGACGAGCTTTCCGAGAGGGTCAGGATAGCTCGCCAACGATCTGCTGAAATCAGCATCACCGGCAAGCGTCACAAGCCTGAGAGGGTAAGGTTCCCGAGCCCGGCGTCGGGCTCATCCGCCCGACCTTACGATGTCTTGGCCGCGCGCGCTCAAACACCGGTTCCTGCAATGGCCCGATGCGAAAGGCGAAGCAGCAGCCGGTTGAGGAAGTCTCGATTCGTCATGGATATGTTGCGGAACTCAAATCCGATGCCGACACCTTCGACAAGCCGACGGACCATCGCCAACGTTCGAACCGACTCTCTTCCTCTGCCGATTGCCAAGTGAACGATGGCGCCTGGCTGGAGCGAGTCATCGCACCGAACCAGTAGACCGTTCGAGCTGATGTCCACCACCACCCCCAAGAAGCGGCGGAGGCCAGCCTCCACGGCAACGGGAATCACATCGCCGAGATCAAAACGCTTAGCGCGCCTGCCAGGCAAGAGGATTCGCCCCCCCAACGAAAACAGCACCCTGCCGACCAAAAATATAACCTAGCTGGCGGCCTTGATCCAAGAGGCCGTTTGAGGGAACGGTGCGCAGCCGAATGACCAAACCTCTCCGCGGCCTCCATCCGGAGTTCCCACCTGCCTTGAGCCTGAATCGTTTTGGCAAAGCCGGCATCAGAATAGCTGATATCAAAGTTATTGGAGAAAACCAAGTGGATAGCATTTACACAGTGCAAGGCCCGGACTGGGAAAACCTGCAAGCGGGTCCAAACCCGGTTTTGGTAGATTTCTGGGCGGCGTGGTGCGCGCCGTGCAGGATGGTGGCGCCAACCTTCGAGAAGCTCGCCCAGAAATTCGGACCAGGCATCCGATTTGCCAAGGTGGACGTGGACCAGCTTCCGGAATTGGCCGCTAAATTTGATGTTCGATCCATACCCACGCTGCTCCTTCTGAAAGGCGGCAAAGAGGTCGAGCGGTGGATTGGCGCGCGCCCCTACAATGAGTTGGCAAACCGGCTCGAAGCCCACCTCCAAGCCACCGCGAAAAGCTAAACTCGGCCGGCGCCCGGACAAACATCAACCTTTGGCTCAGGCTCATCGGCTGCCCGCGTCGAGCCTCAAAACCAGCATCGTGATTCGGTCCGCTGAGCCGTTCGCCGAAGCTCAGCCGTTTAAGGGAGCCTCGGAGCGAGAGCCCGCTGGCCATCCCGCGAGCACCCCTTCCACAAACACCTTGGCCCGAATGTTTCTTTCCGCTAAGCTGGACGAGCGATGAACGAGGTCCCATACGTGCTGGCGCTCGACCAGGGAACCACGAGCTCCCGCGCCATCCTTTTCGACCACGACGGCAGTGTTCGCGCCTCCGCCAGCTTGGAATTCCGGCAGCACTATCCTCGGCCCGGGTGGGTGGAGCACGACGCGGAAGAAATATGGAAGTCGCAAAAAGAGACAGCGGAAAAAGCCCTAACTGAAGCTCGCGCGTCCGCAGCGGAGATCGCCGCGGTGGGCATCACCAATCAGCGGGAGACGGTTGTTTTGTGGGAGCGAGCGACCGGCAAGCCGGTTTACCACGCCATCGTCTGGCAATGCCGCCGCACGGCGGAGATGTGCGACCGGGTCCGGCAGCAGGGTTTCGACCGCACGCTGCGCGAAAAGACGGGGCTGATAACCGATGCCTATTTTTCCGGGACCAAAATCGCCTGGCTGCTCGAAAATGTTCCCGGGGCGCGCGCCCGCGCCGAGCGCGGTGAACTGGCCGTCGGAACCATTGACACTTGGCTTATCTGGAACCTGACCGGCGGACGAGTCCATGCCACGGACGTTTCGAACGCTTCGCGCACCTTGCTCTTCAACATTCGGGCGCTTCAATGGGATGAGGAGATTCTCCGTTATTTTGATATTCCGGCCGCCTTGTTGCCGGAGGTGAAAGCGTCGAGCGGAGTTTTTGGAGAAACGCGGCTTTTCGGCGGAAGCATTCCGATCGCGGGCGTGGCGGGCGACCAGCAAGCGTCACTGTTCGGCCATCAATGCTTCGAGCGAGGCGGCGCCAAGAACACTTACGGCACAGGCCTGTTTCTGCTGATGAATGCGGGAGAAGAAATTCCTCGCTCCGAGTCCGGGCTGATTGCGACGGTGGGCTGGCAGAGGAACGGGCGAACCGTATATGCGCTCGAAGGAAGCGTCTTCATCGCCGGCGCCGCCATTCAATGGCTGCGCGATGAGCTGAAGCTGATCGCGAGCACGGAGGAAACCGATGCGCTGGCGCGAGCCGTTGCCGATTCCGGTGGCATCTATTTTGTTCCCGCTTTCGTTGGCCTGGGCGCGCCGCACTGGGACCCTTACGCGCGCGGGGCGATCGTTGGGCTGACGCGAGGCACCGGGCGAGCGCATCTGGTCCGGGCAGCGATTGAAGCGATGGCGTTCCAGACACGAGAGGTGATCGAGGCGATGGCGAAAGATTCCGGCAGCCGGCCGGACGTGCTGCGCGTGGACGGCGGCGCCGCTCGCAACGATTTCCTCTGCCAATTTCAGGCGGACATCCTTGGCGTTCCGGTGGAGCGGCCTGCAACCACGGAAGCCACGGCGCTGGGGGCGGCTTATCTGGCGGGCCTTGGGACCGGATTTTGGAAGGACGAACGCGAGCTGGCATCGCAGCTCAAGATCGCCCGGCGATTTGAGCCCCAAATGAGCGCATCTCGGCGCGAAGAGCTGTATGTCGGCTGGCATCGCGCCGTCCAGCGGGCTAAGGGGTGGGCGCAGTGACGGTCCGTGAGGGTGACGAATCCAGTTTGCAAAATGGAAATTGATTCCGAAAAGGCCGGGGCGACGAGCGAGTACAAGGGAAAGAAGTTTTATTTTTGCTCGCCCGGCTGCAAGGCGGCGTTTGACAAAGAGCCCGCAAAATACGCCGGCTAAGCAGGGTGCGCCGCGCTCGCTTCAGAGGACACGGATGCTCATCATTTCCTGCCCCGTAGCACCACGCGGAAATGTGCCAGTGGGGCCGCGGCCCTCGATGCGGCCGGCGCCATCAATCGCCCGCACGCGAATCTTGTACTTTCCCGGCTTGGGATTGACCCAAGTGTATTTCCAGAACGACCAAACGATGGGCGACGGGTTGCTGAAGATCGTCGTGGCCTGCCAAGTCTTGCCGTTGTCAAAACTAATTTCAACCGACTTGATACCGTCCAGATTGCCAATCGCGTAGCCGGCAAAATCCAAGTTTTTCCCCCGCAGTTTGGCTCCGTCCCTGAGATCGGTAAAGCGAGCCTGCGCCCAGCGCTCGCAGTTGTCGGACCAGCCTCGCGCTTCCCAATAGCCAAGATAATGCTTCTTGCGCAGCTCGATGCGAGTGACCCATTTCGGCTGCTTCATGCCGAACTTGCCGGGAATGAAGACGCGGGCGGGATAGCCGTGAATGGGCGGCAAGTCCACGCCGTTCATCTGGTAGGCGATGAAATTTTCCTCATTCCACAGTCGCTCAATGGGGTGGCCGGTGGAAAGGCCGTCGGCGCCGTAGATGGCGGCGAAGCGGGCGTCGCCGAGCGGCTGAGCCTTTTCGAGCAGGGGCTTGAGAGGCGTTCCTGTCCATGTGGCGTTGCCAATCGCCGTTCCGCCGATGGGATTGGAGATGCACTCGAGCGTGTAGATTTTCTCGATTTTGGGCAGCACTAGCAGCTCCCGGTAATTGATCGTAAAGGGATGGGCGACCAGGCCGTCGAACTTCAGTTCCCATTTGCTCGCGTCCACGACCGGCGTGGGCCCCTTGGAGGTGATGTAAAACTCATTGTTGGGCGTGATGGCAACGAGCGCGGCGCGCTGGCCGTACCGTTCATACGCTTTGACGGAGATAAGCGGCGGGTCCGTCAGGCCGTTCATCCAGCGGCTGACCGTAACGTACTCGAAAGCTCCCAGTCCGCCCGCGACTGCTCCTATAATGAAAGTTCGGCGCTTCATGGGGACTATTATGACGCAACTGAAGAGGGATCGCAGAATTTGTTCAGGCGCTGGGAAATGCGCGCGGTTTGGCCAAGAGGGTGGGTTCCCGTGAGGCATGAGGAATCGCCGATCGCCCGGATTTACACGCGCCTGGCGCCGATTTACGAATTGTGGGCGCCGCTCACCGAGCGGGAAGCTCGCAAGCGCGCCCTGGCAGCAGCAGGGCTTTGTCAAAACGAATTGGTTCTGGAAGTAGCAACTGGGGCTGGGGCATTTTTTCTGGAGCTGATGCGGCGGGCCGAGACCGGCCGATGCGTGGGCGTAGATATTTCGCGAGGGATGGAGCTTCAGACGCGGCGGGGCTTGGTCCGGGCGAATCGTGACAGGGCAGCGGCCTGCCGGGCGGACGGACGAAGTTTGCCAGCCGGGCCTTCCACGTGGTGTTCAATTGTTATATGGTGGATCTCCGACCGGAGAGCAATCTTCCGACGGTCCTCAAAGAATTTGGGCGGGTGCTCAAACCCCAGGGGCGGCTGGTTCTGGCTTTTATGGCGCCGCAGGCAAAATGGCTGGAGGGGCTCTGGAT
>JAKAWO010000216.1 GCA_021827255.1 Acidobacteriota bacterium
GACAGTCCGGCCAAGTTTCCTTCCGCTGCCGAGATCGCCCAGATTGAAGAGCCGGTCATCACGGCTCTCATCCTGACTCAGGACGAGCACCTGGGCGGCGTCCTCGCCCTGCTGGAAGAGAAGCGCGGCGTCCAAAAAGGATTCGAATATGTCTCTCAGCACCGCGTCCTGTTGACCTACGAATTGCCGCTCAACGAAATCGTTCTTGATTTCTACGACCGGCTCAAGTCGGTTTCGCGCGGCTACGCTTCGCTCGATTATCACTTCTCGGGCTACTGGGTTTCCGATCTCGTCAAGGTGGACTTGCTGGTGGCCGGTGACGTGGTGGACGCGCTCTCGTTCATCTGCCATCGCGATCATGCTTACGCCCGCGCCCGCGCGCTCTGTGAGAGGATGCGCAAGCTCATTCCCCGGCAGCTTTTCGAGGTGGCCATTCAGGCTTCGATCGGCTCCAAGATCATCGCGCGGGAAAACGTGGCGGCGATTCGCAAAAATGTTCTCGCCAAGTGCTACGGCGGCGACATTACCCGCAAACGCAAGCTCCTCGAGAAACAGAAGGAAGGCAAGAAGCGCATGAAGCGCGTCGGCAAAGTGGATATCCCGCAGGAAGCGTTCCTCGCCGTGCTCAAGGTGACGGAGTAGAGGAGGGATATGCCCTCCCGCTAATTGGCCACGAGCGCTCCCCTATCCCGACGCCTCGCCAAGCGATAGAATCTGCTTTCAATTCTCTGTGCCGGAGTGAAGCATGGAACTCAAAATCGTCCGCGTCGAAAAGCCCGCTGAGATGAACTTCATCCTCGGCCAGTCCCACTTTATCAAGACCGTCGAGGACCTTTACGAAGCGATTGTCCAGACCGTGCCCGGCATGAAGTTCGGCATTGGCTTTTGTGAATCCTCCGGGCCGGCGCTGGTTCGCTGGGCGGGAAACGACCCACAACTCATCGAGTTGGCGCAGCAAAACGCGTTGGCCCTGGCCTGCGGACACTGCTTCATCATCTTCATGGAAGCCGGATTTCCCATCAACATCCTCAATACGATCAAGAATGTGCCGGAAGTCTGCCGCATCTTTTGCGCCACCGCCAACCCCGTAGAAGTCGTCATTGCCGAAACCGAGCAGGGCCGCGGCATCCTCGGCGTCATTGACGGCGTCAAGACCAAAGCCATCGAAACTGAAGCGGATATTAAAGTTCGGAAAGAATTTCTGCGGAAGCTGGGCTACAAACTTTAGCAGTCGGCTGGCACGCCCCCAACGGATTTCGCGTCAGGCAGGGCGCGGGCCGCTCAGGATGCGCACAGGGAGGAGAATGACGGCCCAGAGAAATTCCAGCACGCCTGTGACGACGATGCCGAGGATTCGGAACGGCAGCAGAATCAGCCAGACAAGCGGGTAGAGCACCAGCGCCAAAAGCGCCAGCGGCCAGCAGAGAACCAGCAGAATGCACCATAGCAAGAACTTTACCATGCCGCTCTCACCTCCCACTTTCCCCCTTCCATCATTACGCAGTCTGGCATAAAAAGTTCATCGCCCTTTTTCTCCAGGCGTCGCTATCAGGCTTACTTTTGTCGGACGGTCGCCCCCAACTCACCCCGCGCAAGGCGCACCGCGATTTTCTCGCCGAGTTCAACCTGCGCGGCGTCGCGGACGATGCGCCCCTGAGCGTCGCGAGTGATCGAGTAGCCGCGGGCCAGAACCGTCAGCGGGCTGCGCTCCGTCAACAACGCCTGGAGCTGAGCAAGCCGATTGCGCTGTGCCGTGAGCCGGCTGGTGAATTGGCCAGAAACCCGCGCCGATCGCTCCTCGAGCGCGGCCCGCTTCAACTGAAGCAAGCGACGGAAATCGTAGCGCAGGATGCCGGAGGAAGCTGTCGCCCAGGCTTGGTGGCTTTCGTGCAATTTCTGGCGAAGCAGCCGGTCGAGCGCGGCGGTGGCCTCATCCACTCGCTGCGCGCGTTCCCGCACGCGACCGGCCAAGGTTTGGAAAGCCCGGCTCAGGGCAAGCTTGGCAAGGTTTGACCATGCCTCCGAAAGCCGCAGCCGGATAAGCTGGGCCATGTGGCGCGTGCGGTTCTGCAGCTCGGCGACAAAATCCTGCTTCGGATGCACCACCATTTCAGCGGCTGCCGAGGGCGTGGGCGCGCGCAAGTCCGCGACAAAGTCGGCGATGGTGAAATCGGTTTCGTGCCCGACCGCCGAAATGATCGGAACGGTGGATGCGGCCATCGCCCTCGCCACAATTTCTTCATTGAACGCCCATAAATCTTCAAGCGAACCGCCGCCTCGCCCCACGATGACCACATCCACCGGACGATGGCGGCTGAAATACACGATGCCCTGGGCGATTTCTTCCGTCGCGCCTTCGCCTTGCACGCGGGCCGGATAAATCCAAACATCCATGTTGCGGAATCGGCGCCGCAGTACCCGTAAGATATCGCGGAGCGCCGCGCCGTCGGGAGAAGTCACCACGCCGACCGCGCGCGGCAGGAGCGGCAGCGGCCGTTTGCGGGCAGCATCAAATAGACCCTCGGCGCCCAGTTTTTGTTTTAGCCGCTCAAAGGCGAGTTGCAGCGCGCCCAATCCCGCCGGTTCCAGGTACTCAACCAGCAACTGATACTCGCCGCGCGCCTCATAGACACTCAGGCGCCCGCGCGCGATCACCGAGATTCCGTCCTGCGGCTTGAGTTTCAAGTAGCGCGCCTGGTTGCGGAAACAAACCGCGCGAAGCTGCGCTGTCGCGTCCCGGAGCGTGAAATAGATATGCCCTGAGCCGGCGCTGCGCAAGTTGGAGATCTCACCCGTCACCCAGACGTCAGGGAATTTCTGTTCCAGCAGTCCTCGAAGGGCGGCGCTCACCTCCGCCACGCTGTAGATTTTGCGTTCGGGAATGAGTTGAAGAGGTAATTGGCTCAACTGAATGTCCTTGGTCCGTTTCGGGTCGTCCTGGGCACGGTCGCCGGCGCAAACCTTATGTTGCAACCCGAAGCTCACAACTGAGCCCGGACAACCTACCGCCTGGTCAGCAGCGAAATAAGCCAGACGGCCAGCGTCAGCACGATGCTCAACACGAGGCAACTGACGATGGGAAAATAAAACGCCCAAATTTTCCCTTTGTAGGCCACGTCGCCCGGCAACCGTCCGAGGCCGAAAAATGAAACCCGAGTTCCGGCCATCACTAGCAGGCCGGCAGCGACTAGAAGCACTCCCAAGACGACCAGAATCTTGCCGAATTGGAAAGATGTCATGGCGTTCACCCGGCCTCTTGTGTCCATCCTTCTACGGGCTTCGGTGGATTGTCAAGCCGTCGCCAGCATTGCGCGCAATGCGAGCACGAACCCGCAGGCAGACCCTCAAATGTGCTTCCGACAGGCGCCGTGGACGGTTCCGGTCCGGCTCTAAAAGTTTTCCGCCTCGGCCCCGGCAGGGAGGAACAACGCCGCCGCGCCATAGACCCCCACATTCTTCTTGAGCTTGGCCGGCAGGATAGGGGTGCGGCGCGCGAAGTTCGGGTTGATGGCGTAGTGCGGAATCGTCTCATGGAGGGTCTTAAAAAGCGGCTTGCCGATTTGTGCCACGCCGCCGCCGACGACGACGGCCTCTGGATCGAACAGGTTAATCATCGCTGCCAGCCACACGCCGAGAAAGAAACCGGTCTCCTTCAGGATGAACTTTGCGATGGCGTCGCCGCGGAGTGCTGCCCGAGCGATCAATTGCGGAGTCAGCCGGGCCGGTTGATGTTGAGTCAGGTCGCGCAGCAGGCTGGGCTGAGTGTGTTCCTGGAGCAGCCGTGCTTGGGCCCGCCGCACCAGGGCGGGTCCCGCCGCCAGCGCCTCGATGCAGCCAAGCGACCCGCATCCGCAACGGTAAGGACTCTGGTAATCAATCGAGACGTGTCCGCCTTCGCCCGCCACGCCGTTCTTCCCGTGATAGATTTTCTTGTTAATGATGATCCCCGTGCCGATGCCGGTTGAGACCGTCACATAGAAAACATGCCGATAGCCCACGGCCGCGCCGAACAGGACTTCCGCCAGCCCCGCGGCGTTAGCGTCGTTTTCAACTTTTGCCTTTACGCCAAACCGCTTTTCCACGATCTCGGCTAACCTCACATTTTCCCAACCCGGCAAATTGGGAGGATTGATCACCAGTCCCGTGTGGGGGTTCAGAGGCCCAGGCGCCAGCAGTCCAATGCCTTCCAGGCCGTCGCTCCCGCCGGCAGCGTGGTACAGCCGCTCGATGAGGGAGATAATCTGCGACAGGCTGGAAGCATAACCGCCTCCCGCATGCGTGGGCCGAATCAGTGATTTTACCAGCCGGCCCTGCGCCGTCATCAACCCACCCGCCACTTTCGTCCCGCCAATGTCAATTCCCATGATGAGCTTGCGCATGGTTTTCTGAAGCCCTCCGCGAGCCATGGCGATGAAACCTCGCTCATTGTACCGCAGGCCGCAGCATGGCTGTGAACTTCCTTGTGCGGTTGCTGGAGCTCGGCTCGGGCTCGGTCTTTTCAACGCTCCAGTCTCTGCTTGACGCTCCGGCGCGGCTTCTCTAAGATGGCAACAAGGCTCGGCAGGTGGAGGCTCATGCCGAAACGCCGCGAGATGCGCAGAAACCCGCGCCCCAGGGAGATCTCATCCAGCGTGGAAATACCTGAGAAGCGCTATTTCCGGATCGGCGAGGTGAGCGAGCTGGCCGAGACCAAGCCTTACGTGCTCCGTTACTGGGAAACTGAGTTCCCCACGCTTAAGCCCGTCAAAAGCCCGACCGGCCATCGGCTCTATCGCCGCGAGGATGTGGAAATGGTCATGGCTATCAAACGCTTGCTTTACGAACAGGGCTTCACGATTGAGGGCGCGCGCAAGCGCCTTGCGGAAGGCTCAAACGGTGGCGGGGCAAAATCATCCGACGCGCTGCCCAAAGTTGCTGGTGCTCCGCTCAGAGCCATTCAGCACGAGCTCGAGGCCATCTTGACAATGCTTTCGCGCCAATGCTAGCGTGAAAGTGCTCTTTTGAAGGCGATGGAAAGCGGCGTGTGAGGCCCGAGAACGGATGCCCATGGGTTCAATTCTCCCTGGGGTTCAGGGGAGCACTCGTCGGCGGATAGGCCGGGACGTAGCGCAGCCTGGTAGCGCACTTGCTTGGGGTGCAAGTGGTCGCCGGTTCAAATCCGGCCGTCCCGACCAGAACTATTGCGCCGACTGAAGGGCGACCGTAAGGTGCAAAGGGCAACAAGCGAGGGCCCGGTCAACCTGTTGAATCGGACTTTTGACCAGCGTTGCCCTCTTCATGTTTCGGGGCGTGGCGTAGCCTGGTAGCGCGCTTGGTTCGGGACCAAGAGGTCCCCAGTTCAAATCTGGGCGCCCCGACCAACATTCCAAAAGAGTTGGCCGAGTTGAAGGTTTTCAGAAAAGTACAAATTCCTACAAGGCTTACATTTTCCATAAAG
>JAKAWO010000217.1 GCA_021827255.1 Acidobacteriota bacterium
TGAGATGCCCGAGGCAGAATTCGCCCTTCGCGTCCTTCTCATCGCAGGCCCGCTGCCCAGGCTTTTTCTCTTTAATCGTGAGGATGTCTTCAGTCAAGGCTAACTCCAAATTCCTCTTCCACCTAATTCTAACAGCACTAAGCCTCGAGTGGGGGAGTACGGGTGGGAGTTTCTTCAGTTGGCTTCGAATGCTCAACTTTCGGCTATTTTATTCTCAATGGATGGCTTGCTGCTTTAGGGTCGCGCGCGCTGGCCGTCTTGCTCATACTCGACTCGCATCAGGCAAAGCCCCTGGGCGGGCGCGGTGGGCCCGGCGCGCGAGCGGTCACGCGCCTCAAGGATCCGGGAGATATCCTCTGGCGCGAGCTGGCCGCGACCCACTTCCATCAACGTCCCGACGATGTTGCGGATCATATGATGGAGGAAACCATCACCCCTAATTTCGTAAAGGATCAGGCGAAGTCTTCGATTCAGCAAAATGTCCGATTGGAAAATGCGCCGAACGCGGGAGCCCAGCTTTTGGAGCTCGTCTTCGTTCGTGCCATCCGCCGCAGCGAAGGAAGTGAAATCGTGCTCGCCCTTCAAGAGCCGCGCCGCCTGCGCCATGCGCGCTCGGTCGAGCGGATAAGGATGCTGAAGAACGAAGCGCCAAAGGAACGGCGGACAAACCTCCTGCTGGCAGATTCGGTAACGATAGGTCTTGGCGCGAGCGGCATAGCGGGAGTGAAAGTCTTTGGCAACCTCATGCACTCGGCGAATGCGAATGGCGGGTGGGAGCGCGTCATTCAGAGCCTTTTGCAGGTTACCGCAAGGAACGCGGCAGGAGGTCTGAAAATTTGCCACCTGCCCGTCGGCGTGGACGCCGGCGTCGGTCCTGCCGGCCCCATGGACGTTCACCGGCTCGCCAATGATTCTGCCGATGGCCTCCTCTAGCCGGCCTTGGACGGTGGGCAGGTTCGGCTGCCGCTGCCAGCCGTGGAAGTCCGTGCCATCGTAAGCAATCAGGAGGCGAAGATTTCGCATGGGGTGGGACATACCATGAGAACTTACACTGGATGGGAGAGCGATGGCAACGTGAAGGCTGGCGATGCTTGGCGTTGAGGAGGCCTAAGAGAAGGTAGGGTGAAGCCCAGGGCGGGGGGCTTGACACGAGGCGAACAAAAAGCGAAACTGGTCTTGCCGGGGTGGAAGATGCAGGGCGAGTGCCAGCGGACGAGCGCCTGGCCCGATGGCTCGAGCCGAAAGCGCCGCCGCCCACGAAACGCCTGGAAGCCGTCAGCGAGCTCGTCCGCCGTGGCCTGCGGGCCGGGGTGAGCCTGGCGCCTATTTTGCCGGGCTTGACCGACGCGCCGCGTTCGGTTGAAAGCGTGATCCACGAGGCGGCGCTACGATGTCCGCTAATTACCGGACACTAGAGAAGCGAAGGAGCACGGATCACTCCGTGCTCCTTCGCGGTTATCCGAGTCGGACTGGCAGATCCACTTCTAGTGTCCAGTAATTACGTACATAGACGCTGGAATCGGGCGAATGTATTGTTCTCCCTGTAGCGCCGGGCCTTACGCTCGGCCTCTGCCGCCCTAAAGGGCGGCGCTATGGTCCACCTAATCCGCGGACACTTGGAGGGCCTTGCGCCGAGCGCAAAAAGCCTCGGCAAAAACACTCCAGCTTGTCCCCATCGCCGAACCATCCCGCCATCAAGCGCCTAGGGCACGCCGCGAGCCAGGTTTAGGAAATCGCTGTTCCCTGATTAGGGTGCGCGCCCCTGATTACGGCCGATTGACACGTTCCAACCTTTCGAGTAGGCTCGAAGACGAGTGGGGACTATATTAAGCGGAGATGCCTATCCCATGAAACAAGCATTGAGACTTACTTTGATGGCGGGCGCAGTTGCGGTGGCCATGGCGGGCGCCGCTTTGGCGGCCGCTCCCCAAGGGTCGGCGGTGGCGGGGCTGGCTCAGACTCCTCTGACGGAGAAAGAAGTCATCACGCTCATCAAGCACAACAAGAAGCACCTCAGCCAGATCATGCCCACGTTGAATGCGCGGGGCGTGGACTTCGACATGACGCCGGTGATCCAAAAGGCTCTGCACAAGGCCGGGGCCACGCCGGAGGCGATCACCGCGATTGAAAACCTGGGCCCCTCAGCGCGAGCCGCCCGAGCGCACCAGGCCGCCGGGCCGACCCTCTCTCCGGCCGAATCGCAGGCCTTTCAAGCCATCGAGCACGAGTCGGATCCCGACCAGCAGATTCAACTGGCAAACACATTTGCAACTCAGTTTCCCAAAAGTCCCCTGCTGACCTTCGTGTACGCATTTGAAGCCAACGCGTATCAGGAAAAGAACGATCCCGACAACACGCTCAAGTACGGGGAGATGAGCCTGAAGCTGAAGCCGGACAATCTGCTGGGCCTCATGATTGTAGGCTCGATCCTGCCTGAGCCCCAGGAGTTGCAGGGCACGGATGTGGACAAAGTTAAGAAGCGGTACGAAGCGGAAAAGGTTGACCAGCAAGCCCTGCAGATCATCCACCAGCTTCCCAAGCAGCCCAATGAGACGGATGTCGCCTACGCGAAGCGGAAGGCAGCGGTGGCGAGCGGGGTCTATGCCGCACTGGGGTTGGTACACTTCCAGCGGGCCGAGATGGGCCTGACGGGTCCAGATCCCCAGGAGCTCGCCAAGGCTGAAAAGGATTACACGACAGCGGTTGCGGCCGAGCCGACTCCCAATCCGGCCGATTGCTACCGTTTGGCTGAGGTCTATGCCACGGAAGGCAAGACCCGCCAGGCCATTGATGCGTACTCCAAGGCTGCGGCTGCTGCTCAGGGCAGTCCGATTCAGGCGATGGCGCAGCAGCAGATCAAGCAATTGGAAGCTCAGAAGCCCGCCAGCCCGCCGGCGAAGCCATAAGCATCGGGATCGGTTGTCTTGGCGTCAAGGGAAATTGCGCCTGCCTTGTCCGGGAGAAAAGGGGCCGTGCCCGAAGGCCCCACGTCGCGCCCGTTGGGTATGGCCGGAGCCACGCTCGAAGAACTGGAAGCTCGGATCGCTTACCGGTTTCAGAATCCAGCCTTGCTGCAGGAGGCCTTCACGCATTCTTCCTGCGTTCAGGAAGGGCTCCATGCCGGACACGACAATGAGCTGATGGAGTTTCTGGGCGACGCCGTTCTGAATTTCACCGTCACGACCCACCTGGTGAAGACTTTCCCGGATTACGACGAGGGGCAGCTTTCCATGGCGCGCGCAAGCCTAGTCTCGGCCGCGCACCTGGCGGAGGTGGCGGAGGCTCTTAGCCTTGGCCGGTATCTGCGCCTGGGCCCCGCCGAGGAACGGACGGGGGGACGAAAGAAGGCCGGGATTCTGGTGGATAGCGTGGAAGCCTTGCTGGCGGCGGTTTATCAGGACGGCGGGATCGCGCCGGCGCGAGCGTTTGTTGAGAACTTCGTTTTGCCTCACGACCTGGAGGCGGCGGGCGCGCTTGCGCCAACAAATTTCAAGGGGGAGTTGCAGGAATATCTGCAGTCGCAGCGTCAGGGGCCAGCCGAATACTGGGTCGCCGAAGAATCAGGGCTCGAGCATCAAAAGGTCTTCGTCGTGGAGGTCAGAATCGGCGCCACGCTGACGGCGCGGGGACAGGGCGGCAGCAAGAAGGCGGCCGAGCAGCAAGCCGCGAGCCACGCCTTGGATCTTCTGAGAAGAAGGGAACGGACCGGTGAGTGAACCCTACAAAAAGTCGGCCGCGCGCGATCTGTTCGAATCGCTGGTGATCACGGTCATTCTCACGATTTTTGGGACCGCGTTTGTGGTCGAGGCGTTCAAAATCCCGACCGGCTCCATGGAAAACACGCTGCTCGTTGGCGACCACCTGTTGGTGAATAAATTCGTCTTCGCCGAGCCCAAGGGCATCGGGTCGCGCCTTCTCCCCTACCGGAGCATTCGCCGCGGCGACGTCATTGTCTTCAAATTTCCCGGCCCCGCCAGCGAGGCGTTGGAACCCGGCGAGCACTTTGTTAAAAGGGTGATTGGCGTGCCGGGGGATCGCATCCGAATTGTTAACCGCCAGGTTTTTGTGAATGGGAAGCCGATTGCCGAGCCCTATGTCCGGGAAACCTATCCGGGCGAGATGCGGCCCGGCGACGACTTCCCGCCGCCGGATTCCGAAGAGCTTCCGGGCTCGACCTCCGTGTGGGCGGCGGAGCTTCCAAGCTACGTCCACAACGGTGAGCTGGTGGTGCCGCCGCGGCATTACTTCGTGTTGGGCGACAACCGCGAGGAGAGCTGGGATAGCCGCTTTTGGGGCTTCGTTCCGCGACGGCTGATCAGCGGGCGCCCGCTTTTCATCTACTGGTCCTACGAAACCCCGCACGGGCAATACCTCGAGACCTCCCTCGGCGACCGACTGCGGCAGATGGTCAGCTTGCTGATTCACTTCGTCACCCGGACGCGATGGCGGAGGACTTTCATGTGGGTCCATTGATGACCCGGCGATTACGAAAATATGCCCAGAAGATCGCCATCGCCATTGCGCTGTTGGGGCTGGCGGCATGGATTGCCCCGGCCTTCTTCAGCGTCCGGCACTATCGCCGTCGCCTGCGAGCGTCGCTAGAGAGATCGCTCGGCCGGCCGGTGAAATTTAAAGACATTTCATTTCACCTTCTGCCCTTGCCGGGCTTCACCATAACCGACGCGGTCATCGGCGAGGCTCCGCCGTTTGGCCCGGAGCCTTTTGCCGAGGCTGGCCGGGTGGATTGCGACCTGCGCTGGCGCAGCTTGTGGGAGCGCCGACTGGATGTTTCAAGATTGGTCCTCGATCACGCGAGCCTGGACTTGGTCCGTGACCCTGCGGGGAAATGGAACATTGGAAACCTTCTCGAGAGGAGCCAACGCCCGGCCGGGGCCCATTCGGCGAGTGGCACGACGCCCGCGAGCGGCGGGTTGGATATTGAGGCGAACAACGCCCGGCTGAACTTCAAAGTAGGGCCCAACACCAAGCCGCTGGCGGTAACCGACCTTGAGGCCAACGTGCATTTTGATCCTCGCTCGGGCCAAGTGAGCTTTCGGCTGACGGGCAGCCCGGTTCGGACCGATCTTTCGATCCCAACCCCCGGTCCTGTGAAGCTGAGCGGCGAATGGACGCCTTCATCCTCCCCGGGCGGTGAGCTTAACGCCCGCCTTGAAACCCATGGGGCGCTGCTATATGACTGGATTCCGCTGATTTCAGGACACAATCTCGGGCTTTACGGGTTATTGGACAGCGACATTCGGCTAACCGGCTCACTGCACGACGTTCGGTTCCAAGGCGTTGCTGAGCTGGCGCAGTTGCACCGGTGGGAGGCGCTTCCGCCCTCTAAACCCATGCCGATGGTCATTCATTTGCGCGGCAACTTCAACCGCGCTCCCCGGAAG
>JAKAWO010000218.1 GCA_021827255.1 Acidobacteriota bacterium
GGCTGGGTTGAATTTATTTTGCGAAATGTAGCTTCTGCCACAGTGTTTCCAGAAGCAGGCCGACCAGCGCATACGCAGCGGCATTCGCAAGAAGAATCCAATAAAGGCGAAGCGGATAAAAACTAAAAAGCGCAATGGGGCAAGTTAACCGGACGAGAATCGCAATCGGTTTGGTTGACCCTATCAAAGTTGGCCTTGCGAGGGCATAAAGTGCCCAGCAGCCAGCAACCAGTAGGTCCCGTTTCCATTGCAGGTCCACATTTGGCAATCAGGAACCGAACCTGTGGGACGGTCAGAGTCAAACTGCACCACCACCGGTTTTTCGCGTGCCAAACAGGGCAGAGATAGTGTAGAAATGAGGACTGACCGAACGCGCCAGGGCGCTTCGCTTCGATGGAACTTGTTACCGTCAGAAGTTGGGATGCGGAGATCGGCTCCGACGCCTACGGGAGACTCGAAGCCGGAAACATCCTGTTTTATCCGGGCGTACCGATTGAGTTTTCGGAAGACGACCGCCAATTTCTACTGTCGCAGCGGCAGACGGATGCGCCGTATCACAAAAATATCGCTTACCGGCCGAGAGAGGACTCATTGACCGGAACGGCAAGAGGCAGCGACGCCGAGCGGCTTCGGCGCATCATGCGCTCTTTCACCGAGCAGACCGTGCGGCTGCTTACGCGAGGGCTGGCCAGGTACGCGGCCTCGTGGCGCCTCGATTACGCCAGCTTCCGGCCATGCGAAGAAGCAGGCCGCAGCTTGCGACTCCACGCGCGGAACGACTTGCTCCACTTCGACGCGTTTCCGACTCGGCCCACCCACGGCGACCGCATTCTGCGGTTTTTCGTGAATCTGAACCCTGAAAAACCGCGTGTTTGGCTGACCACCGATCCTTTTCCGGAACTGGCAGACCGATTTGCAGCCGCAGCGGGACTCTCGCGTCGGGCGAAAAGAGGCCGGTCGCCGCTCGCGCGCCTGGGACGGAAAATAGGTTTCGGCCGCCCTCCCTATGATGCGATCATGCACCGCTTCCACAATTTCTTGAAAGAGAACGCAGAGTTCCAACGCGCTTGTTCGAAGCAGCAATGGATCTTTCCGCCGCAGTCGAGCTGGCTGGTGTTGACCGACATGGTGAGCCACGCGGTGCTTTCCGGCCAGATGGCGCTCGAACAAACCTTCATTGTGGCGCGGCGCTCCATGCTCAAGCCCGAATTGGCCCCGGCGGCGGTTTTGGAGCGTCTCATCGGCTTGCCGGTGATCTGGGGCGAGAAGTAGCCGCGGCGAATAACCGGCGGCCGGACATCGAACGCGCGGCCAGGATGGCCAATGACTCTTCACAGGAGATCCTCTTGAGACTCAAGCGAAATGTTGTTTCTTTTTGTTGCGCCTTATCGCTGGCCGGAATGATGGCCGCCTGCTCCCATTCGTCCGAACCGGCGGCAGGCAAGCCGGCGGCTGCGGGCCAGGCCGCGAGAGCCGTGCAACCATCCTGCGCTCCGCCAGCGGAGGCCGCCGCGTCTTCAACCGGCCAATCCAACATCTGGCAGTCAGAAACCACTTGCAAAGAATACCGCGTCGTCATCAAGGGTGACCGTCTGGTGGCGGATTGGGTCAACCTTCCGCCGGTTGCCGCCCAGCACGGGTCCTACATCCACACGGTTTGCAAGCGGGAGGGATCGAAATGGGTGGGGACAGCGTCCATCTTTATGGCTTGCACGATCGGCAAAGGGGCGCAGGAGCACATCGCCAATACATGCCATCTGAGAATGAAAATGGAGTTTGATACGGTGACGTCCAATCTGATCGTCGGGCGCGGAGAAGGGATCGTTCCGGGTAAATTCGACTGCCGCACGTGCAAGGCGCTGGAGACGGGGTGGGCAGATTTCAAATGGGTGCCCGTGAAGTGAACGCATGCGGCCGACGCCCAGCCACCGCTCCAGCGTTTCACTTAGCCCCTCTGCCCGCTGACGGAAGCACTTTTCGCCCGAGGCGCAAGGGCATAAATTCAACTTCGCCTCAGCGTCTCAAGCCGGTTTTTTCTTCTTGATCTCTTCGATCAGGGGCGGAACGATTTCAAAAAGATCGCCGACCACCCCGTAAGTGGCAATTTCAAAAATCGGCGCCTCTTTGTCCTTGTTGATGGCGACAATGGTCCTTGATCCTTTCATGCCGACCTGGTGCTGAATGGCGCCGGAGATGCCCAGGGCGACGTAAAGGTGGGGGGCGACCGTCTGGCCGGAGCTGCCGATTTGCCGGTCCATCGGCAGCCAGCCGCTGTCACAAATCGGCCGCGAGGCGCCCAGTTCCGCGCCCAACGCCTCCGCCAGTTTTTTGGCCAGCTCCAGATTTTCCGGCCCCTTGATGCCGCGCCCGACCGCCACGATGGCGCGGGCTTGGGTCAGGTCCACGGCTTGTTTTGCCTCACGAAAGGGTTCGCCGGCTTGGGCGCGGATAGTTTCCGGGGTCAGGCTGGCCGCGACGGAGGTCACGCGGGCCGGCGCGGCGCCACGCTGAACGGAATCCTCGCGAAAGGCCGCAGCCTGGAATGAAACAAAGTATGGCGGCTCACCGACGAATTCCGTATCCGCGCACAGCTTTCCTTGGAACACGGGGCGGACAAAAACAAGCCGATCGCCGTCGCGCCGGTAGCCCAGGCAGTCGCCGATCAGGCCGCGCCCCTCCCTCGCGGCAAGCCGCGGAGCGAAGTCTCGCGCCTGATAAGTGTGACTGAAGACCACAAAACGCGGCTGGCGCTGCTCAATGACCTGGAAGAGCGCGGCGGTGTAACCGTCCGGGGTATAATCCCTGAGAAGCGGCGAAGTGAGGGCGACGACCTCGCTAAGTTCCGCGCCGGCAAGTTCATCCGCGAGCGCGGCCACATCCTCGCCCGCAACCACCGTGGCCACGGCAGCGCCGATGTCCCGCGCCAGGCGCTGCCCGCCGGCCAGAGCTTCCCACGCGGCGCGCGCCGGCTTGCCTCCGTGATGCTCGGCGAAAACCAGGACTTCATCCCCCATAACGGGCCTCTTCTCACGACGCTTATATCACGCGCGCTTCGTTTTTGAGCTTTTCCACCAGCTTCCGGGCAATTTCTTTGGAAGCGCCTTCCAGGAATTCCGTTTTGCCGGACTTAGGAGGCGCGTAGATTTTTGAAATTTTCTGACGAAGCGAGACCGCCTCGGGAGCCAGTCCAAGCCCTTCGAAACCCAGCTTCTGGAGCGGTTTATTTTTGGCAGCCAGAATGCCCTTGAGCGTGGCGTAGCGCGGCTTATTGATACCGGACTGAATGGTCAGCACGGCCGGCAGCGGCATCTCAATCCATTGGAACCAGCCGGCCTCGAGCTCGCGCTTTACCTTGAGGGCTTTCTCGCTGGCTTGAATCTCCATGATGATGGTAGCGTGCGGCCAGCCGAGCATCTCCGCCAGAATGACGCCCGTCTGCGCGAAACCGTCGTCGTCCGCCTGCAATCCGGTCAGAACCAGGTCGGGATTCTCTCTCGCCACTGCCGCCGCCAGAACCCGCGCCGTCGCGTAAGCGTCGAGATTCTGAAAGGCGGGATCGTCCAGGTGCCAGGCGCGGTCAGCGCCTTTGGCGAGGGCTTCCTTGAGCGCTTGAGCGGCGCGCTCGGGGCCGAGCGTGCAGACCGCCACTTCACCGCCTCGCTTCTCCCTCAGACGCAAAGCTTCTTCGAGCGCGTAAATATCGGGCTCGTTGATTTCAAAGCTGACGTCCGTTTCGCGCACCCATGTGGATTCCGCGTTGAGCCGGAGGACGGCGTCGCGGGCTGGAACCTGTTTGATGCAAACGGCAATTTTCATCGTGTAGGTTGGGCTCCGGGAAACCGGGAATGCCAGGGACGGTCTGGCTCGAGGGTTGGCTTAGCCCGCTAGGAACAAATCCGCGCCAAGGCCACCCACTTCTCTAGGCTAGCCGGTGTAACGCTTGAACAGCAGGGCCGCGTTGGTGCCGCCGAAGCCAAACGAGTTCGACAAAGCATACTCGACTTGCGCCGGGCGCGCCTGGTTTGGAACGTAATCGAGATCGCAGTCGGGATCGGGATGCTCGTAATTAATCGTCGGCGGCAGGATCTGGTCGCGCAACGCCAGAACTGTGATGCCCGCCTCCAGGCCGCCCGCCCCGCCCAGCAAATGGCCGGTCATGGACTTGGTAGAGCTGACCGGAACCCTCTTGGCCGCCTCGCCAAACACTTTCTTGATGGCCAAGGTTTCCAGCCGGTCGTTGTAGGGCGTCGAGGTGCCGTGGGCGTTGATATATTCCACCTGGTCGGGGGTGGCGCCCGCGCTCGCCAGGGTATGACGCATGGCCCGCACGGCCCCGTCGGCGTCCTCGGACGGTTGTGTAATGTGGAAGGCGTCGCCCGACATGCCGTACCCGACAATCTCCGCCAGAATCGGCGCGCCGCGCTGCAGCGCGAAGTTGAGTTCTTCCAGAATCAGGATGCCGGCGCCCTCGCCCACCACAAAACCGTCGCGCTCAGCATCGAAGGGGCGGCTGGCTTTTTGCGGGGCGTCATTGCGCGTGGAAAGAGCGCGCATGGCCGCGAACCCTCCTACTCCCATCGGCGTAATGGCCGCCTCGGTTCCGCCGCATATCATCACCTCCGCGTCAGAACGCTGAATCAGACGATAGGAGTCGCCGACGGCGTGGGCGCTCGACGAGCAGGCCGTGCAGGTCGCCGAATTCGGCCCCTTCGCGCCCCATCGAATGGAAACAAATCCCGAAGCCAAATTGACAATAGCGGCGGGAATGAAGAAGGGGGAAATCTTTCGCGGACCGCCCTGCATGAGCGCCGTATGCTCGCGCTCGATGACGTCGAATCCCCCGATGCCGGAGCCGATGTAAACCCCCGCCCGATCGGCGATTTCGGGCGCGAGGTTGAGCCGCGCCTGCCGCATCGCAAATTCCGTCGCCGCCAGCGCGAACTGGATGAATAGGCCCATCTTTTTGAGCTCTTTTTTTTCGATGAATTGGAGCGGATCGAACCCCTTGACTTCCGCCGCGATGCTGACGGGAAAGCCTGTGACGTCAAAATGAGTGATGGGGCCTACGCCGCTTTGGCCGGCGAGGAGATTCCGCCAAGTCTCTTCAGTTCCCACGCCGACGGCGCTGACCAAGCCGACTCCCGTGACCACGACTCTGCGCGCCAAGTTGAGTCTCTCCTTGAGGGGTACGACGGTCAGTTTTTGGCGGACTTGCTGTGGGCTTGGATATAGTCAACGGCATCCTTGACGGTCTGAATCTTTTCGGCATCCTCATCAGGGATCTCAATGTCGAAAGACTCCTCGAACGCCATGACCAGCTCCACGATGTCGAGCGAGTCGGCTCCCAGGTCGTCC
>JAKAWO010000219.1 GCA_021827255.1 Acidobacteriota bacterium
CCGAGTGCGATTCACCACTTCTCATCCGCGCGACTTCACGCCCGACATCGTCCAGGCCATCAATGACTGCCCGGCGCTTTGTGACCAGATCCATCTTCCGGTGCAATCCGGCTCGAACGCTGTTCTCCGCCGCATGGCGCGCGGCTACACGCGCGAGGAATATCTCGAAAAAATTGATTGCATTCGCAACGCCAGGCGTGCTATGAGCATCTCGACGGACATCATCGTGGGTTTCTGTGGCGAAACCGTGGATGATTTCGAACAAACCCTCTCCTTGCAAGACCAGGTCGGTTACGATCAGGTCTTTTCGTTCAAGTATTCGCCGCGCCCGAACACCGCCGCCCAAGGCTGGGAAGATTCCGTGCCTGAAGATGAGAAGGGACGCCGCCTGGCCATCCTGCAGGAGAGGCAGCGTCAGATTCAACTGGCGCGAAACCAGGCGTGCGTGGGAAAAGAGTTTGAAGTGCTGGTCGAAAGTTTCCACCCCAAGCTGGGCCAGGCGGCCGGCCGCACCACGGCCAACCGCATCATCAATTTCGCCGGCCGGCCGGAGTGGGTGGGAACCTACATGAACGTGCGGGTCATATCCGCGGGCCCGAACAGCCTGGTGGGCGAGCGGATAGACGGTCTGGCTGCCGCGCCGGGTTAGCCGGCTGGGCCGCGCCCCCACGGGGCAAGGCGCCGGGGTTCGGGGGAGGAAACCATGGAAGTTGAGGTTAAAATTCGCGGCTTGATGATGGACCCGGTCACCAACATGCCGATCGTCATTCTTAAGGATGCCAACGGCTCTGCGGTGCTCCCGATCTGGGTCGGCATCTACGAGGCCAACGCCATTGCGCTCGAGATCGAGAAGGTTTTGCCGCCTCGGCCTATGACGCATGACCTGCTGAAGAATTTGTTGCTGGGGCTGAACGCTCAGGTGAACAAGGTGGTGGTCAACGATCTCCGGGATGACACTTTTTACGCGCTCATTTGGCTTGAAAGGGAGGGGGAAGTTTTTTCCATTGACTCTCGCCCGAGCGACGCTCTGGCGCTGGCGCTGCGTGTGGATTGTCCGATTTACGTCGAGGATGAAGTCCTGAAGAACTCCAAGGTCGCCGGGACGGCGGCCGACCAGACCAGCAGCGAAGAGCTCCGCAAGTGGCTCGAAAACTTGAACGATGAGGATACAGGGCGGTATAAGATGTAGCGGACGGCGGCATGCCGGTTTTCTGAGGTTACCGAGGGCATTCCACTATTCTTCATTCGGCCGGAGTTGTGAGTGGCCACGGTCATAGCGGTTGCTAACCAGAAGGGCGGCGTCGGCAAGACGACGACCGCCATTAACCTTGCGGCCGCGCTGGCTCAGAAGAAGAAGCGCACCCTCTTGATTGACTTGGATCCCCAGGCCAATTCAACCCTCACGTTCTTCAACCCCGACGAGATCACCCAGTCCATGTTCGATGTTTTGGTGGATCACAAAGTCCTGATCACCCAGGTGGTGAAGCCGACGCGCTGGGCCAATCTCTGCCTGGTGCCGTCCAAAATTGCGCTCGCCAAACTGGAGGCCCAACTCGTCGGGCAGTTTGACGCCCCCTTCCGCCTCAAGGATGCGCTGGCCCCCCTCAAAAAGGATTTCGACGTCATTGTCATTGATACTCCGCCGGCGCTCGGCATCATCACGGTCAACGCGCTGGTGGCGGCGAGCTTTCTGATTGTGCCCATTCAGGCGTCCTATTACGCTCTCGAAGGGACTGACGACCTGCTGGAGACTCTGGAACGCATTCGGGCGCGCCCCAATCCGGACTTGCAGCTCCTCGGCGTCCTCATCACGCTGTACGATAAGCGGACGAATTTGGCGCGCGATATCTACAAGCAGGTCCGGCAAGTTTTCGGCGACAAAGTCTTCAAGACGGTCATCGGAAAGAACGTCCGCCTTGAAGAAAGCCCGGCTTACAAGGAAACGATCTTCAGCTTTGCTCCGGATTCTTCGGGCGCGGCGGAGTACGCCAGCCTGGCGAGGGAGGTGTTGCAACGTGTCAGTTAGACGAGCCGGACTACCCGTAGCGGTCAAGATGCGGCACAATGCCCATTACGTGGAGGAGATCATCTCGCGCAGCGGGGCGGCCATCGGGCGCATGATCCCCATCGAGGAAATCCAGCCCAACGCCGACCAGCCCCGCAAGGATCGCGGTGACCTGCGCGGCCTCGTCGAATCGGTGCGCGAGAAGGGAGTCCTCGAGCCCTTGCTGGTTCGTCATCTTCCTGAGAACGACAGCTACATGATCATTTCCGGCGAGCGCCGCTACCATGCGGCAAAAGCCGCCGGCCTGGCGGAGCTGCCCTGCATCGAGAAGGACGTGGACGACAGCGAGTCGCTGGAGCTGGCCCTGATTGAAAACGTCCAGCGTAAAGACCTGACGCCTTTCGAGGAGGCCGACGGCCTCCAGGCGCTGGCTGACCGCTTCGGCCTGACGCACGAAGAGATTGCGCGGAAGATCGGCAAGTCCCGCTCCTCCATCAGCGAGCTTCTAAGCCTCCGGCTGATCCCGGATGAGATCAAGGCCTTGTGCGTCGAGAGTGGAGTCCTTTCCAAGTCCCAGTTGCTGCAGGTGGCTCGCCAGCCGTCGGAGGCTAAAATGCGCGACGCCATTCGCCGCTTCGCCCTGGGCATGCTCAACCGCGAGCAGGCCCGCGAGGAGCGTCACGCGGATAAGAAAGGCCGCCCGACCGTCTTCCGCTTTGTCCCCCCGGCTAAGGAATTCAAGCTGACGCTGCAGTTCCGCAAGGCTGAAGTGGACCGCGGGGAAGTCATTCGCGCGCTGCGCCGCATCATCGAATCGCTCGAAGCGGAGGCGGCGCAGAACCCCGTGGCCTAGTGGGGTGCGTCTCAAATAGGTCGGCAGACGTAGCGCCGCCCTTTAGGGCGGCATGCCGGGCTAAAGCCCGGGGGTACGAGCGTCCGAAGCGCCGTTCGGAATGTAAAGGCTCTTCCGACGCACCACACTAGTGTCCTGAGTCTTAAGAAAGGAGAATAATTCCTGGCCGCCCGCCCGCAATTCCTTTGCGGTCTTAGCGCCTTTGTGTGAAACAGGCTTTTTAGTTATTCAGCGAACTTCTGACTCAGGACGCTAGCGCCCACGATTCGGCCCCAGCGCGTCAATCCGAGCCGTGGGCGCCGCCGGCCGCGGCCGTTCCGCGCCGCCAATCTCAAGGGGTGGTTCAACTCCGCATGTCAGATCGGCTTGACGTTTTGGTGGTGGGCGGTGGCCCCACCGGCTTGGCGTGCGCTATTGAATCGGTGCGCGCCAGCCTTCGCACCCTGGTCATCGAAAAGGGCTGCCTGGTGAATTCGCTCTTTAATTATCCGCCCGGCATGACCTTCTTCACCACCCGGGAGCGCCTCGAAATCGGCGACATCCCTTTTTCGAGCGTCAACCTAAAGCCCACCCGCACGGAAGCCCTCGAATATTACCGGCGCGTCGCCGAGCATTATCGCGTTCCCTTGCGTTACCACGAGCGTGTCCTCGCCGTGCGCGGCCAGGATGGAAACTTTGAAATCGAGACGCAGCCCGCCCAGGGCCAGCCGGCCGTCCACCCAGCTCGCAAGGTTATCCTGGCGACCGGCTACTACGACATCCCGAACCGCATGGGCGTTGCGGGTGAAGACCTGCCGAAGGTTTCGCACTATTACGGCGAGGCGCACGCCTTCTTCCAGCAAAAAGTCGCGGTCATCGGCGGCGCCAATTCGGCGGTGATCGCGGCTCTCGATCTCTTTCGGCACGGCGCCCAAGTCACCCTCATTCACCGCGAGCCCGAGCTGAGCCGCCATATCAAGTATTGGATTCGTCCCGATATCGAAAACCGCGTCAAAGAGGGTTCGATCCGCGCCCTGCTCGGCGCCCGGGTCAGGGAAATCGCCCCGGAGTGGATTTGCGTGGAGACCGCTGAGGGCGAGTCGTTGCGCCTCGAGAACGATTTTGTTTTTGCGCTGACCGGCTATCATCCCGACTTCGAATTTCTCCGCCGCGTCGGTATTGAGATTGATCCCAAAACCTCCCGCCCGCAATCCAATCCCAAAACCCTGGAGAGCAGCGTGCCCGGCATTTATCTGGCCGGAGTCATTCTCTCCGGCCGCCATACCAACGAAATTTTTATCGAAAACGGCCGCTTCCACGGAAAGCAAATCGTTGCCGACCTGAAGGGAAAGTTGAGGCCGGCCAAGCAGGAATAATGGCTCGTCGGTCGCCGCCGGCTGCCAGGTGAGAGTTGCCTCAACATCCCCAATTTCCCACGGTCGGGGGGTCCAGCGAAAGAAGAGTCCCTCGCCGGCGGGCCGTGGTCTTGCTTGAAAAGTGGCAGCTTCGGTGCTAGCGTGAGCGTTAAGATGAGGATGGGGAAACGGAAGCCTGGCATCTGACGATTCGGTGGAGGTGATGTCATGAGGCGGCGTGAATTTTTCTTCAAAGTGGCGGGTAGCGCGGGCGCGCTCTGGCTCAGCTCAAAGTCTTTTCCCGCCGCGTTGGCGGAGGCTCCAGCGCGATATTTCAGCGCCTCGGACACGGTGACGCTTGGCAGCACCGGAATCCGCACCAGCCGTTTGGCGTGCGGCACGGGCACGATGGGTTACGGCGGGCATTCGCATCAGACGCGGCTGGGCTTAGAGGGCCTGGCGGACCTGCTCGTCCACGGCTATGAAGAGAACGGCCTGCGGTTCTTTGACTCCGCCGGAGCTTACGGCTCGCAGCCGGCCATTGGCCTCGCCCTCAAGCGGCTGCCGCGCGAAAAAATCACCGTGCTCACCAAATCCGATTCGCGCCATCCCGCCGGCATGCGCGCCGATCTCGACAATTTTCGCCGCCAGTTGCAGACCGATTACATTGACGTCCTGCTGATGCACGAGATGCAATCGCCCGACTGGACCACTCGTTACCGCGCCACCCTGGATGTGCTGTCGGAGGCGAAAGAGAAGGGAATTATTCGCGCTCACGGTTGCTCCTGCCACACGATCGGCGCGCTCCGCGCCGCCGCCGCTTCGCCCTGGGTGGAAGTGGATTTAGCTCGCATGAACCCCGTCGGCGCCCACATGGACGCTGACCCTGCCACGGTCGCCGGCGTGTTGCGTCAAATGAAAGCTGCTGGAAAAGGCGTCGTGGGGATGAAGATTCTGGGGCAAGGAGCTTTGCGCAACCGGCAGGATAAAGCCCTCTCTTTCGCCCTCTCGCTCGGCATCCTCGACGCGATGACCATTGGCGCGGAGAACATCGCCGAGCAGAATGACCTTGTGCGCCGCATCGCCCGAATCCCCGCCGCGCGGGCGAAGGCAGCCTAACTCAGCAGGGAAGACTTCACCATCCCGCCAGGCTCGA
>JAKAWO010000220.1 GCA_021827255.1 Acidobacteriota bacterium
CGTGCGGCTTGGGAGTAAAATGCTTGGCGAGCAATTCGTATTGCGGAATCGGAATGCCCTCCTTTTCCATCGCCCACTCGTGCTGCCCAATCACGCTATAAAGCCCCCAATGGATGAACATCCCAAACTTCGCCGCGTGCCACCACTTCATGCGCCGGATGCGGTCGGCAACCACCGCGGCGCTTTCCTGCTCTTCTTCCGCCGCCGGTGCTGCCGGTTTCTTCTGCGCGCAGCCGGTCTCGATCCCTGCCGTTCCCGCCACGGCCGCCCCCGCTCCGAGCATCTTCAAATAGTCCCGCCGAGAAAATGTGGTGCGCGGGTCGCCGCTCGCCCCGACCAAGGAGGGAACCGGTGACTTGGGGTCCGCAGAACGTTTCGCCATTCAAACTACCTCCGTCTAAAGATAGAATCCTCGCACGCCCATCCTACACCCCGTGGACAGTCAAGACGACGGCAAAAAAGTCACGCCCCGTTCTGACCTCCGACGCACCATACCGCTCTTCGATCTCGGCGAGGAGGGTTGCCCATGATTTCCGTGAGCCAGCACAATATCCTGGCGAGAAGCCGCAATGTCGCGCAAGAGCGCTTCAAGAAGACGGGCGGGCTGCCGCCCCACGGGGTCAAGATGATCGCCCGGTGGCACTCGACGGCGGGCAATCGCGGTGTGACCATCTTTGAAACCGACACTCCCAAGCCATCGCCGCCTGAGTGCATCAATGGAGCGAGGTCATCTCTTTCGATATGCACCCAGTCATAGCCGCCGCCTTAGCCAAACTCCATGCCTGACCACACCCTGAAGGGCGGAGCGGCATATTTCCGCCGGGCAAGCGGCGATTCGGGGTTATAATCGCCGCCTCTGATGCCCGAGCAGCGTTGGCAACGGATCATTCCGGTCGCGTTCATCATGTACACGATCGCCTTCGTGGACCGCACCAACATCTCTTTGGCGCTGCCGGCGATGAGCCGCGACCTGCACATGAATCCCGCGCAGGCTGGAAGCGCGGCAGGAGTTTTCTTTTGGGGTTACCTGCTCTTGCAGATCCCGGCCGGCTATCTGGCGGAGCATTGGAGCGCCAAACGCTTCATTGCCATCTTGCTGGTCTTGTGGGGAGCGACGGCGGTCGCCAGCGGTCTGGTTCACACTTGGCACGAGTTCTGGTTCATGCGTCTTTTGCTGGGCGTCACGGAGGGAGGAGTTTGGCCGGCGGTGCTGGTTCTGCTCGCGCATTGGTTTCCTCGCGCTGAGCGCGCCCGCGCCAATGCCTACTGGATGCTCTGCCTGCCCGCGGCTGTCGTCATCTCGTCGCCGCTCTCGGGCTGGATTCTGGGCCGGTGGGGATGGCGCGTCATGTTGATTTCGGAGGGCGCCTTGCCCTTCGTGTGGCTTGCGCTCTGGATGCTTTTCATTGACGATCGCCCCTCCCAGGCAACTTGGATCTCGGCGGAGGAGCGGCAGCACTTGGAAACCACGCTGGGCGCTGAGGCGTCCACCTTCGACGCGGCCGAGCGGCCTTCCATCCTCCGCGCGCTGTCTCATCCGCAGGTGCTCCTCCTGGTGGGCATCTATTTTCTCGAGACGAGCGGCAATTACGGCTATTTGTTCTGGCTCCCGAGCGCTCTCCATCATGCCCGCCACTTGAGCAACCTGATGGTCGGCATTCTGTTTGCTATTCCCTACGTCATCACGGCCGTCGGGATGGTCGTCAATTCGAGACACTCCGACCACACGCGGGAGCGGCGTCTGCACGTCGCAGGCGGCCTCGCCTGGGGTGGCGTCTTCCTCCTCCTTAGCATCTGGCTGAGCTCGAGCTTCCCACTCCTTTCCTTTGCCGCCATCGCAATGGTGGGCGCGGGGTCTTACGGCATGCTGGGCCCGTTCTGGGCGATTCCCACTGAAACACTTCCCGCGTCCGTGTCCGGATCGGCGATGGGATTGGTCAATGCCCTGGGGAATCTGGGTGGGTTCTTCGGACCCTTGGTGGTCGGTTATCTCGATAAGCGAACTGGAAACTTCGTCTATGCTTTTGGCGTGCTGGGCTTCGGGTTTCTGGCGGGAGCGGCGCTGAGTTTACTCTCTCGGGGCCGTCCGCGCGCTATTCCCGCCGGCAGCGCGCAAAGCTGAACGCGCGCGGAGCGCGGCGAATCACCCTCCGTCAGAAAAACGCGACTGCGCGAATCGGCGATCCCGATCCGTCCCGAATCTTCAGCGGAAAAGCCAAAAACAAGAAAATGTCTGGAAGCTCCTCCAGCCGCGCCAGGTTCTCAATAATCAAGACCTGGTGTTCGAGCACAAAGGGGTGGATCGGCTTTGCAGCCAGCGCCGCGGGCGGGTCAGGCGAAAGCGTGTCCACGCCAAGGGCCGCGACCGGCTTGCCCACAAGGTATTCCGCGGCTTGCTGCCCGATGCCCGGCCAGCCGGACGCGTAGCGTAGGTTCTGCGACCGTAGGCCCCAGCGGCCCGACCAGCCAAAATCGAATAGCACGATGTCGTTCGGCAGTATCGCCTGGTGCGACGCTTCCCACTGTTGAATGAACTCGCGCGAGACGTAATCGCCCTCCGCGAAGCCGCGGCAATCGAGCCGCAGGCCACGCCCCGCGAGCTGCTCGAGCGGCACGCGGTCAATGGTGACGTGCGCCGATGGATTCGCGTCGCTGATGAAGTGCGCTGGAGCGTCCACATGCGTGCCATTGTGTTCATTCATTACCAGCTGATAAGTCAGCGCGCGATCACCGTGCCAGTACGATCCCCAAAGGTTGTGGAAAAACTTCGAGTGGGTCGGGTAGTGAGGCATGTGCTCCTCAAGCGTCTGGCTCAAATCCACGAGTCGCGCGCCGCGAAGCCCACTGACCATCATTGAGACATGAAGCATGGCTTCTCCCTTCGCAAGGTTTGGGAAAACGCCCCAGCCTCGGGCCCGCCAGGCGTAAGCGAGCCGAGGCAAGGAGGCCGAGAGACACGCAAAACAGCGGCCAGGTAAAGTTTACACGATGTTTACTTTTGATATACAAGTGCGTTAATATTTTGAAAATGGATTGCGATTGTAACATGTAAGTCATTTGATATCATTAGATTATAGGCATACATAAAAAAGTGTCCCAAACGTCCCATTTGTCCCAGATCAGAACCCTAGGCCACCTGGCTAGGCTATATTCGAAGGGAGAGCAGCGCGGCGGGGCGGTGTGCGCCGCACGAGCCCTGGGGTCTCGGCTCGAGGGCGAGGCCAGGTTAAATTTCGCGACGTGAGGGCGATCCTGCCGGCGCATGATGGGAGAGCATGAGAACCCAGATTTTTGATCTCGATAAGGGACAGCGCCCATTCACGGATTGCACGGTGGTGAAGCGGGGGAATCGGCAGGCGGAGGACGGGCCGTGGTCGAGCGCGCAAGAATGCGCCGGGCCGAGCGGCGAGGGCGGGCGACGGCCCCACGACCGCGCCCGCAGTTGTCCTCGAAGGTAAGGGGGTAGGGACGAAACTCTACGTTTGCACTAACCCGAAGTGCAAAACCGCCTCCGCTCGCTCAGTTGGCCTCAGCCCGGAAGAAAAGGCGGCGCGAAAGAGGCAAGCGCAGGAGCGGCGCATCCAGCAGGAATTTCGCCGGCACTAGCTGGCCGAGCTTTACAAACGTGTGCCGGGCGAGCTTCGCCGCCACGAACTTGACCTGATCGCTCAAAACTACTTTCAACAATTAGGCCACGACAGCCAGCATCGCATCTTCAAGTTCTTCGCGTGGGATGCTGTAGCGCCGGTCTCTGACCGGCGTGGTGGGCAAAAAGCAAAAGGCGGCGCGGAACGTCCGACCATTGGCGGCTACACAGACTATCCTAAGCTGGCCAGCGCGAAGCTTGACAAAATGACCACGGCAGAAATCGCGAAATTCCTTCTAGCGTGCGCCCTTGCCTCGGAGTTGTATTTCCCGACGTATTACGGCGCGACATCCTCAAAAGACACCAAGCTGGCTAGGGAAGCCGTGCAGTACAAGGTCAACTGCGACCGTGTCCTCCGCGGGATCACGAACAAACTCATGCCGAAGCCCGCGAAACCGAGACCCGATTCCAAATTGCAAACGTCTGCAAAATCCAGCGGGAAGGGTAAGCCAAAATAAATTCGGCCGGGTAGAGCGGGGCAACCCGCTCTACCCCGCCCCTCCATAGCCAATCTTGTAATTCGCCACTCCGCTCACATTTTCGCTCCGCCCCCTCCATCTGTGATAACGTAGTCGAAACTCTTGGGGGACTGCGATGGCCAAACATCAATCGAAGCGGGCAGGAATACTGAGACGACTTCTTCCGCATATCAATGCTGGGAACTATACCGAATACGACGACTACTTCGTCTTTGGGACGGAAGATGTGTTCGACATGATAGACGACATAGCCGCCAGACCCAGTGAGCGGGATGACGATTCTCTTGCGGACGTCGCGCGCAAGCTAGTGAGCGATTCCAAACTGCACGACGGCAGGGGTCATGCAGCCGGGCGTGTTACTTTGAGTAAGCCGCCGAGCTTCGCGACCGATGCCTTCAAGATGCTCAGTCCAGGGCAACGTCAGGTTTTCCGCGACATACTCGCAAAACTCTTACGGGAAAGGCTCGCCGACGATAGGCAGCCGCCCACGGTCACCGATTCTGATGTTAAGGAGGCCCTCGACGTCGCCTTTGCGGAGGAGGTGTTGGGCAGGTTGCCTAAGATTGTCGACCGCGCGCAAGGCCTCGATGAGATAAACCTCGATCGCGTCCCGAACGAGGATGTCAGGCTTTACTTCGAGGAGGCGCACCGCTGCTACCTCTACGGATTCAATATTGCCTGTGCCGTAATCTGCAGGGCGATCCTGGAGTCTGCGCTCGAAAATATCTGTGACCCGAGAGGGACAATACAGAAGCGTGTCGCGCGTGGCGAGTCCTACTTCAAAGCGTTGGTGGAGAAGGCGAGCGCCGATGGGCTCTTGACGGATGATCGGCCAGTGTGGGCCGACAGAATAAGGGAGGCCGGCAACGATTCTATTCACAATTTTCCCCGATTTAAGCAACGCTGGTCTAACAAGGTTGATGAAGTCCTCTTGAATACGCGAAAGGTGCTCCTCGACCTTTACACAAGGGCCATATAGCAAACCTCAGATTGGATTCAAGAACTTCCGATACGGTTCGCGCTTTCCACTCAGAAGGTCACCGACAAACTGACGGGTCTCGTTCGTCGAAGCTTTACGGAATAGGCTTTTATCCAAGCTCCCATCAAGCAAACGATCATCTACTTCTGCCAGCGCCTTTTTTGCCCGCACGAGCCCATCGCC
>JAKAWO010000221.1 GCA_021827255.1 Acidobacteriota bacterium
CGTCGGCCAAGAAAGCAGTGCATGCCGTCTAAACCCTCGATCCTCGTCATTGATGACGAGCTGGAAATCCGGGAAAGCCTCCGGCAGCTCCTGACCCTGGAGGGATACCGCGTCGTCTCCGTGGCCACTTCGGCCGAAGGGATGAGCCAGGTTGAGGCCGGATTGTTTGATCTGGTTCTTCTCGACGTCAGTCTGCCGGACGCGAACGGACTCGAGGTCCTGAAGGCCATCAAGCGCAATGCCCCGGAGACCGCGGTGGTCATGATCACGGCTTACGACTCCAGCGAGACGGCGTTCAAGGCTTCCCGTGAAGGCGCGGAAAGCTATATCACGAAGCCTTGGGACAACGACAAGCTCCTGCTCGAAATCCGCAACCTTCTCGACAAGTCGCGCCTCCAGGTGGAAAACGTTCAGCTTCGCCGTGCCCTCAAACGCTTCGGATTTCCCAGCCTTGTCGGGAAGAGCGAGCGAATGCAGAAAGTTCTCGACCTCATCACGCAGGTCGCCCCCAGCCGCGCCACCGTGCTGATTAGCGGCGAGAGCGGGACGGGCAAGGAGCTGGTCGCCAAGACCCTCCACGCGGCAAGCCCTCGCGCCGACAACCCGTTTGTTCCCGTCAATACGGGCTCGATGCCGGTGGACCTTCTCGAGAGTACGCTGTTCGGCCACGTCAAAGGCGCGTTCACCTCCGCCGTGGTCTCCAAGCGGGGTTTGTTTGAAGTCGCGGATCAGGGAACGATTTTCTTCGACGAAATCGGAACCATCGGTGTTGAAACCCAGGCCAAGCTCCTTCGCGTCATTCAAGAACGGGAGTTCATGCGGCTGGGAGGGACCGAAACCATCAAAGTGGATGTCCGCATCCTGGCCGCCACCAACGCCGACCTCAAGAAGCTGGTTCAGGCCAACCGATTCCGTGAGGACCTCTACTACCGTTTGAATGTCATCAGTATCCCATTGCCGGCCTTGCGCGAACGGAAGGAAGACATCCCTCTCCTGGCCGAACACTTCCTCAAGAAGTACTGTCAGGAAAACTCCAAGGAAGGCAGGAGCTTCACTCCCGAAGCGATGCGGATCCTGATGGATTACAGTTGGCCGGGCAATGTGCGGGAACTTGAGAACGCCGTGGAACGCGCGGTCGTTCTAAGTTCCGGTCGCGAGCTGGGCCCTGATCTTCTGCCCGAGCAGCTCTTTCAGAACGGGTCGGATCACTTTCATGAGTTCAATTCCCGGGACTTCGAAGGGCGGCCGCTGTTCGAAATTCTCGAGGGTCTCGAGCGCCGGATTATCCTCGATATGCTCACTCGCACGAATTGGAGCCAGACCGAAGCCGCCGATCGTTTCAAAATTCCTCTCTCCACGCTCAATCAGAAAATCAAGCGTCTTCATATTGACATCAAGCAACATCGTCAGGCGTGAAGCCCTCAACCGGTCAGAAACGGAAAAGGCCCGGCATGCCCCGGAATTGATTGGTCTGAAGGTACAACACGGCCATGAGGGTGGCATTGTAGGCTAAGTGGAGAATGACGCTGGGGGTCAGCGACTCCGTGATCCCGCGGGCCAAAGAAAGAGCCACGCCCACTACAAAGATCAGCAGCACGTGGTTCCAGGCCCCCCAATATTCAGGGATGTGAAGCCCCGCGAAGAGCAGCGCCGTCCCCACCACGGCAAACTTCAGCCCCCCGTGCTTTTCGAAAAAGGCAAAGAGCACGCCGCGAAACAGCAGTTCCTCCATGAAGGGCGCCACCAGCACGGCGAAGGCGCCGATGGCGTACGCCGCTCCGGGCGAGCTGAACATCTTCTCCAGCGGAAAGCTCTTGCTCTCCGGAAACAGTGCCGGAGCGAACAGGACAACGACAGCGAGCGCCATCCCTCCCAAGAAAAATCCCGCTCCTTGCCAGACCGAAAGTCGCCGCCACTTCAACGTCTTCCAAAACGGGGCCCGAAAGTGGATCGCGATCAGCAGATAGAGATAGGCGAGGAGGAAAACGTAAAAGACGGCTTGAAGCGAGAGGAGGAAGAAGATGTTGCGGGAAAGCGTGTGGGCGCTGGCGTGCCATCCGGTCCACGGCTTCAGGGCTACGTAGCCCAAGAAGGTCAGAAGATTGGAAACAAACAGGTCAACCGGGATGAACAGGATCAAAAGAATAAGATCGGAAATCTTCCAGATTTCCGGGGCCGCCGCCGGAGCCGCCGCGGAGGGAGCCGTCGGGCCCGAAAGGGGTCCGAATTCGGGACCTTCGAAGGTCATCATCGGCCTCGTCCCCGGCCCGGAAGAGCGGCGGCGAGCAGGGGAATCATCAGCTCATGGTGGCCGGTCAGTGAATATCCGCGGCTCTCTTTTCCACTCATCGCCGCCGGCCTCAAAACGACGTTCTGCACGGGGCGGTAATGCTGGATAAAGTCCAGGTTGACGGTTGTGATCGCGCGGAGCGGCCGACCGAGATTCGCCACCAGGCTCACGCACTTCAGGAAAACCTCCGGCAGAATCACCGCCGAGCCCACGTTCAAATAGACGCCCCCATGACTCATGCTCTTGACGCCGGCGGCCAGCAGCCGGAAGTCCCGGTGGGTGGCCGCGCCGAGCGCCCGCGCGTCCACGGCCGGATGGTTGTGGATAATATCCGTGCCGATGGCTTCGTGAACGGTCACTGGGATCCCGCGCCGGTAGGCGTTCACGAGCACGCTGAAGCGATGTTTCGGCAGCCGCCGCGCCCGCCGCTCGTCCTCGAGATATCGCCCCACGGCTTCGCCGATGCCGAGCCCGTCGCGGTCCCCTTCAATAATCGCTTCATTGATCAGCCGCCCGGTCTCTTCCGCCATGCCGAACTTTCCCCGGCCGAGCGCCGCCGGCACATCTTCGGACGTCGCGCCCGCCAGGGCCACCTCGAAATCGTGGATCAGCGCCGCCCCGTTCATCGCCAGCGCGGAAACGTAGCCGCGCTCGAGCAGATCAATCAGAACGGGCCCTACCCCCACCTTGATCACATGTCCGCCAATCCCCCAAATGACGGGCTTTCCCCTGTGCGAGGCTCGCTCGATCGCCGCGACGATGGCGCGGAAATCTTCGCCCGCTAGAATTCTCGGCAGCGACCGAACCCACTGGCCCAGGGTTGCGCCGGGCCGCGGCGCTCGGGCAAACTGTTCAACCGAAACTTTGCTGGGGCGAGAGCGGAGGGGATAAGTTTTAACCCGGCCAAGTTCGAGAGGGCGTAAACGATAGGTGCTCATGGGATCTCGGGGTCTGCGGCTCCGCGGCTCTCCAGCTCTTCACGCCCTTGCGTCAGCATGGCCGCCAAAGCCCGGCCGGTGTGCGACGTTTCGCCTTGCGCGACTTCTTCCGGCGTGCCCTGCGCCACCACCTGCCCGCCCGCCTCGCCACCCTCGGGGCCAAGATCAATAATCCAGTCGGCCTGCTTCACCACGTCGAGGTTGTGCTCGATGATGATGATGGTATTGCCCAAATCCGTCAAGCGGTTGAGGACCTCCAACAGTTGCCTCACGTCGGCAAAGTGGAGGCCCGTGGTCGGTTCATCGAGGATGTATAGCGTGCGCCCCGTCTGCCGCCGGCTGAGCTCCCGCGCCAGCTTGATGCGCTGCGCCTCGCCGCCAGAGAGCGTCGTCGCCGGCTGCCCAAGGTGGAGATAACCGAGATCGACGTCATAAAGTGTCTGGAGCTTTTGGCGGATAGTAGGGATATTTTCGAGGACCGGCAGCGCGTCTTGGACGGTCATGTCCAGCCAATCCGCGATCGAAAAACCTTTGTACCTTACCGCCAACGTCTCAGAGTTGTAGCGCCGTCCGCCGCACGCCTCGCACTTGACGAACACGTCCGGCAGGAAATTCATTTCGATGCGCCGCAAGCCGTCGCCCTGGCAGGCTTCGCAGCGGCCGCCGCGAACGTTAAAGCTGAACCGCCCGGCCCGGTAGCCCCGCTCGCGGGATTCGGGCAGCAAGGCGAAGAGGTCTCGCAGCGGAGTAAAAAGGCCCGTGTAGGTGGCGGGATTCGAACGCGGCGTCCGCCCGATGGGGGTCTGGTCAATGACGATGACCTTGTCAATTCTTTCGACGCCGCCCATGACGCGGTATGGCCCCGGCTCCTCGATCGCGCGATAGAGCTTTTTGGCCAGCGCGCGATAGAGAATGTCGTTCACCAAGGTTGATTTCCCCGAACCGGAAACGCCGGTCACGACGGTCAGCAAGCCCAGGGGAAACTCCACGTCAATGTTTTTCAGATTATTCGCGCGGGCGCCCAGCACAGAGAGCCACTTGCCGTTCGGCGCGCGGCGCAATTCAGGAACCGGAATCCGAAGCCGCCGGGAGAGATAGCGCCCGGTAAGGGAATTTTCCGAGGCAGCGATTTTTTCCGGCGTCCCTGCGGCCACCAGGTATCCGCCCTGCTTGCCGGCGCCCGGCCCCAGGTCAATCACGTGGTCGGCGCGCCGGATGGTTTCCTCGTCGTGCTCGACCACCAAAACCGTGTTTCCCAAATCGCGCAGCCGCTCGAGCGCCGCCAGCAGTCGCTGATGGTCGCGCGGGTGCAGCCCGATGCTCGGCTCATCCAACACATACAGAACCCCGCGCAGCTTGGATCCGATCTGGGTCGCCAGGCGGATCCTCTGGCTTTCGCCGCTGGAAAGCGTGGCGGCCGAGCGGTCAAGGCTCAGGTATCCAAGCCCGACCCCGTCCAGAAATTCCAGCCGTTCGGAAATCTCTTTAAGGATGCGGCGCGCCAGCTTCTCCTCCCGAGGGCTCAATTCGAGCGCCGCGATAAATGCCTGCCCTCTCGCCGCCGTCAGGGCCGTGAAGCCAGCGATGGAAAGTCCCGCCACCGTCACCGCCAGGCTTTCCGGCCGCAATCGCTTGCCGCCACATTGCGGGCAGGTCGCCGCCGCCATGTAACGGCCAAACCATTCGCGGTAATTTTCTGAGCCCGCTTCCGCGTACCATCGGTCGAGCAGCGGAATAATCCCCATAAATCGCGAGGTCGTTGTCGGGCGCTGGGTGGTTTTCCCATAGAGAATCAGGTTTTGGACTTTTTCGGGAAACTCGCCGAATGGCGTGTCGAGATCGAAAGGGTATTCTTCCGCCAGCCGCGCCAGGCTGCGCCGCAGGAAGGACGAGCCCGCGCCCGGCCCCAGCCCGCCCGCAAAAAGGGGCCGCGACCAGTCTGAAATGACCTTGGCCGGATCGAAGCTGAATCGGCTGCCCAGCCCCCGGCAGCCCGGGCATGCGCCATAAACGCTGTTGAATGAAAATGACCGGGGTTCGAG
>JAKAWO010000222.1 GCA_021827255.1 Acidobacteriota bacterium
GAAGGAGTGAACTGACGTTCGGTTGGCTTTATCGAAAGACGCCTTGAAGATCAGTGGAATGCCCAGCCGCTCCGCCACAGCGCGCAGCCGCCGCGCCACCCCTAACGCGTGCCGCTCGCTTTCGATCACGCAGGGTCCGGCAATCAAAAACAGCGCGCCCCCCTGCCTCAACGTGAGACGCCGGATTCGGACCTTGTGCCTCATCAGTCGCGCTCCATCACGCCGGCTCGGACCGAAGCCAGTTCCCTGCCCCGGCAAGGCCGGCGGCGGAACCATGCCGCTCCAACTTGAACCTTGCCGAACGCCGAGCTGCCGTGCATCACCCGGTTTGAGCCTCGGCGGGGCGCCGCTTAGCGACGGATCAAGTCGGAGCAGCGTTAGCTGCGGGCGCTCGGCGCAGGCTTTTCCTCCGCCCTTTCCGTTCCGGCCGCAGTCTCAGTTGGAATCCGGCCGCTGCCCGTCGCCCCCCGATGCTGATAGGCCGCGCCGATAAAAGCCCGGAAGAGCGGATGAGGTTCCAGCGGCCGGGACTTGAACTCGGGATGGAACTGGCAGCCGAGGAACCAGGGGTGATCGCGAACCTCCACGATTTCGACGTAAGTCCCATCCGGCGTGACGCCCGAGATGTCGAGCCCGTTCGCCACCAACGTTTCCTCGTACTCCCGGTTGAATTCGTAGCGGTGGCGATGCCGTTCTGAAATCTCCGTCTGCCCGTAAGCTTGTTGAGCGAATGAGCCGGCTTTCAGCCGCGCCGTCCACGCGCCGAGGCGCATCGTTCCGCCCAATTCGTCAATGCCGCGAAGCTCTCGCAGCTTGTAAATCACCCGGTGTTGCGTGGCCGGATCGAACTCCGAGCTGTCCGCTTCTTCAAGCCCGCAAACGTTTCGAGCGTATTCAATCACCGCGCACTGCATTCCCAGGCAGATTCCGAAATAAGGAACCTTCCTCGTCCGGGCGAACTGAATGCCGCGCAGCATCCCCGGAATCCCGCGCTTGCCGAAGCCTCCCGGAACCAGGATGCCGTCAAAACCTTCAAGCTGTTTCTCCCATCCTTCTCCCTCCAACCCCTCGGCCTCAACCCACACGACATTGACCTTCAAATTGTGGGCAACGCCGCCGTGCGCCAGCGCCTCATGCAGGCTCTTGTAAGAGTCCTGATACTGAACGTACTTGCCGACGATGCCGATGTTCACCTGGCCGGCGGGGTGCCTGAGACGCTCGACCAGATGGACCCAAGGCTCCAGGTTTTGATCCCCGGCCTCCAGTCTGAGGCAGCGGAGGATTTGCCGATCCAGGCCTTCGCTCGCCAGCACCAGAGGAACCTCGTAGATCGTCTCCACGTCACGGGCGGTGATGACGGCCTCCTCCGGAACGTTGCAGAACAGGGCGATCTTCGACTTCAATTCGGGCGACAGCCAACGATCCGTGCGGCACAATAGAATGTCCGGCTGAATGCCGATCTCTCGCAGCTCCTTGACGGAGTGCTGAGTCGGCTTGGTCTTCAATTCGCCCGCTGCGCCAATAAACGGGATCAGGGTGAGGTGCACAAAAACCACATTCTCCGCCCCCTGCTCTAGGCGCATCTGGCGAACCGCTTCCAGGAAAGGCAGGGATTCGATGTCGCCGACCGTCCCGCCCACCTCGACAATGGCAACGTCCGCTTCCGTCGAGACCTTCCGAGCTGCCGCCTTGATCTCATCCGTTACGTGCGGGATTACCTGCACCGTTTTGCCCAGGTAATCTCCGCGCCGTTCTTTGGTGATGATGGTTTCGTAAATGCGCCCTGCCGTGCAGTTGTTTTCCCGCCGCATCCGGACGTGCGTAAATCGCTCGTAGTGCCCCAGATCGAGATCGGTCTCCGCCCCGTCGTCCGTCACAAAGACTTCGCCGTGTTGAAAGGGACTCATCGTGCCGGGGTCCACATTGAGGTAGGGGTCGAATTTCAGCAGGTTGACCCTGAGGCCGCGAGCTTCCAACAGACATCCAATCGAAGCCGCAGCCAAGCCTTTCCCCAGAGAGCTGACCACGCCTCCCGTCACAATGATATATTTGGGGGCCATAATCCTCCTCGAGGCGGACCTTAGAGAAGCGCCAGCCCGGAATCACTGGCTTCAATCCCGCGCCCAGCCCCGCTCGAGCGGCACGTTTGTTGAACTCTATGCGTACCGATCATTTTGACCCAACGGCAGGATTCGGTAGGGGCGATTATCCGGTTCCGGAGGCTTGCTTGTCAACGCCAATTTTGTTCTGCGACAGGTATTGAAATTCAGAAAACGATGTGCGATAACAAAGATGTCTCAGGCTGAGGGTGGGGACCGGAGGACGCTGGCGGATGGGTGGGGGCGCGCTTTCTCCCTTCGGCCCGGGTCGCAAAAAAGGAGTGCAGACAGTGGCACCTCCTTTGAGGCGGCAAGCCGTTCGATTCGCGCTGCTCTTGGTGTTTGGGAGTCTGGCGTGGGTGATGCTGTGCCCCGCTGCCAGCGGCCAGACCCCTCTAAAATCCAATGACCCTCCTCGCGCCGCCCGCCTCAGCGCGTTCCAGCCTCCCATTGACACCCTGCCTATCCACGTCAACGTGGACATGGTGACGGTCAACGTGACGGTAACCGATCCCTACGACCGCATTGTCACAGGCCTCGACCAAAGCAACTTCAAGATATATGACGATAAGGTGCCGCAAAAGATTCTGACCTTCGATACGGAGGATGCGCCGATTTCCGTGGGTCTGGTCTTCGACGTCAGCGGCTCCATGTCCGACAAAATTCAGAAATCCAAGGAAGCAGCCCTACAGTTCTTCAAGACATCCAATCCGGAGGATGAGTATTTTGCCATTACTTTCAGTGACCGGCCACGCCTCCTTTGCGGCTTCACATCGAGCTACAAGAAGGTTGAGGATCAGTTGCTGTTTCAAAAAGCCGGGGGCAGGACGGCGTTACTGGACGCCATTTATATGGGCTTGCAAGAGATGAAGAAAAGCTCGCTCAACCGGAAGGCGCTGCTGGTGATCTCCGATGGCGGTGATAATCACAGCCGCTACACCGTGAGAGACATCAAGCGGGCGGTTCAGGAATCGGACGTTCAGATTTACGCCATCGGCGTGTTCGAGCCCCTCTCATCCCGCGACCGGACGCCCGAAGAAGCGGCGGGCCCCAGCCTGCTCTCGGATTTGGCCCAAATGTCCGGGGGACGGATGTTCAGCGTCGAGGACCCGGACGAACTGCCCGACATCGCGGAGAAAATTTCCATTGAACTGCGCAACGAATATGTTATCGGCTACAAACCCTCGAATCTGGTGCGCGACGGACGGTGGCGGCGCATCAAAGTTAAACTCGACCCACCGCGAGGACTCCCGCCCCTCCAGGTGTATGCTCGCACGGGATATTATGCCCCCACGCAATAGGGCCCGCCGCTGGGCCAGCTTTCATCTGGGCGTGACGCTGAGCGTGCTGGCCGTTCTTGCTTCCGCGCTCGCGGGAAGGAGCTCGCCCGCCCCCGCGTCGAACGCCAGCAAGAACAATCAGTTCTCGATCAACGTGAACGTCAACATGGTGGTCTTGCACGCCACCGTGCTCGACCACAAAGGACGCATGGTCAATAACCTGGAGGAGAACAACTTCCGCGTCTATGAAGACGGCGTGTTGCAGCATCTGGCGGTCTTCAGTCATGCGGATATCCCCGTCACGATGGGTATCGTGATTGACGACAGCGGCAGCATGCGCGATAAGCGCCCCTCCGTCAATGCCGCTGCCTACACTTTTGTCAAAACCTCCAACCCCTTCGACCAGGTTTTCGTCGTCAACTTCAATGACGAGTATTACCTGGACACGCCCGGCAATTTTGCCGCCAACCGGCAGCAGCTCAAGGCGGCGCTCGACAAAATTGATTCGCGCGGCGGCACCGCTCTCTATGACGCCGTTTACGCATCGCTCGATCACTTGGAGCTCGGCAGCCACAATAAAAAAGTCCTGTTGGTCATTACCGACGGCGAGGACAATGCCAGCCGTTATACCTTTGACGACCTCATTCAACATGCTGAGCAATCGAGCGCGGTCATCTACTGCATCGGCCTGCTGGGACAGGAGAGGCGGGCGGGGCTTTTCAAAATCCATGGTGCCGGGGAAAAGCGTGCTGCCAAGGTGCTCAAAGAACTGGCCCACGCGACCGGCGGCCGGGCCTATTTCCCAAAGTCGCTCGATGAAGTGGACGCAACCTGTGCTAAAATCGCGCACGACATCCGCAACCAGTACACGCTCGCTTATTACCCAACCAACGCCAAGCGCGACGGAACCTATCGGCGTGTCCGGATCAAGCTGGTCGGGCCCGGCACCGGCCACTACATCGTTCGCACGCGCCCCGGCTATTACGCCCCCACCGGCAAGCAACCGGCGACGGTGGCGTCCACGCGCAGCTTGAATCCTTGATAACCAAACGAAACGCGCGGTGCGTTAAGCCGCGGTGACTCGCCGGTCACATCTTGCCAGCCGATCCGCCAGTACGCGCGGTGCGAGGAGGGCTGAAGGGTTACGTTCAGGCGAGGCGGATCCCTTGTCGCCTCGCCCAACAGCACTTGCTCCAATCGTTATGAGCTCTTTGAAACCCAAACCTTTCTCGCTGCCGCTTCCCCCAGATGGGCGGGCTTGCCCGCCAAACGCAGGGTCAGAGTGCCATCATAATTTCGGCTCACAACCTTCAGGCGGACACCGGGTTTAATGCCAAGCCCGTCAAAATATTCGAGGAGCTGGCGGTCACGTTCGTGAGTGCTATCCACCCGAACGAAGGAACGGGAAGCGGCTTCCCAGAGTTGCTGAAGGCCGAGCTTGCGGCGCTCGGCGGCGCTCGTGTTAATCTGGTTGCCGTGCGGGCAGGGCCCGTCCGCGCCCAGCCTTTCGATCAGTCTCCGCTCGACGTCTGCGGAAATCGAATGCTCCAATCGCTCCGCCTCATCATGCACCTTGTACCATTCGACGCCCAGCATTTCGTGGAGCATGCGCTCGATTAAGTGATGACGGCGGCGCAGCCGGTCTGAAATCTCGCGTCCCGCTCTCGTTAAGGAGATCTGCCCCTTCCGGTCAACCTTCGCCAGCTTGTCACGACGCAGCCGCCGCAGGGCCAGAGCAACCGCAGGAGGCGTCACGCGCAGCCATCGCGCGATTGTCGCGGCGATGACGGCGCCCTCCTCGGACTCCGCTTCCGCGATGGCCTTCAGGTAGTCTTCCTTTGAGACAGTAAGTTTCAACCCTGGCCGCC
>JAKAWO010000223.1 GCA_021827255.1 Acidobacteriota bacterium
CCGATCTGTCAGGATGAGAGCCGTGATGACGGGCTCTTCAATCTGGGCGATCTCGGCAGCGGAAGGAAACTTGGCCGGACTGTCCACCTCCAGCACTCTGCCCGCCTTGGTCGTGAGGCGATAGCGGACGCCCGGAGCCGTGCTGATGAGGTTCAGGTTGAACTCCCGCTCGAGACGCTCCTGAACGATTTCCATGTGGAGCAATCCCAAGAAGCCGCAGCGAAAGCCGAATCCCAGCGCCAGGGAATTTTCCGGATCGTAGAAAAAAGAGGCGTCGTTCAAGCGCAATTTTTCGAGGGCGTCGCGCAGCGCCTCGTACCCGCTCGCCTCGACGGGATAGAGTCCCGCGAAAACCATCGGCTTGATCTCCTGAAATCCTGGGAGCGGCTGGGCGGCAGGACGGTTGGCGTCGGTGAGGGTGTCGCCGATGCGGGTGTCCGAGACGCGCTTGATGTTAGCAAAGATCAACCCGACCTCGCCGGCGCGGAGCGCCTCCACCGTTTCCAACTTCGGCGTCCGCACGGCGAGGTCCTCCACGGTGTACTCTTGAAGGTTGGACCAAAGGCGGATGCGCGCCCCACGCGCGAGTGTCCCGTCCATAATCCGAGCCAGCACGATGACGCCTCGATAGCTGTCAAACCACGAATCGAAGATCAGGGCTCGCAGCGGCGCCTCGGGCGAGCCTTGCGGCGGCGGAATGCGCAGGACGATCGCCTCAAGAACTTCCAGCACGTTCGTGCCCTGTTTGGCGCTAATGAGCAGCGCTTCCGCCGGGTCGAGAGCTAGGGCGTGCTCGATTTGGCGCTTGGTGCCCTCGATGTCCGCTCCCGGCAGGTCAATTTTGTTGATGACGGGGATGATGGCCAGCCGGTTGTTCAGCGCCAGTTGAGCGTTGGCGAGCGTCTGCGCCTCTACGCCCTGTGAGGCGTCAATGACCAGCAGCGCCCCCTCGGAGGCCGAAAGGCTGCGCGAGACTTCGTAAGAGAAGTCCACGTGGCCGGGCGTGTCAATCAAATTGAGTTGATACTGCTGCCCGTCGCGGGCCAGGTAGTGCAGCCGGACGGCGTGCGCCTTGATGGTGATGCCCCGCTCGCGCTCGAGATCCATTGAGTCGAGGACCTGATCCGCCATTTCGCGCTTAGAAAGCGCTCCCGTAAGCTCGAGCAGGCGATCGGCGAGCGTGGATTTCCCGTGGTCAATGTGCGCAACAATCGAAAAGTTTCGGATGAATCGAGCGTCGGTCATTCACTTCACTGCCCGCGCGGCTGGGAGCGATGAGAGGGTGGGCGGCAAAGCGGCGGGACCGCATCCTTTGGCGCCAGAACGTCCGAACCCTTTGAAAATCTACCAAAAGGACGTTATGCTGTCAATTCAGCGAGTGGAGATTCAGCTTTACGGGCCTGACCCGTAAAGCGGCTGCGCTAAGATGCCAGACGCCCAGAAGCTCTACGAAAAAGCCGAGAAACTGCTGGCCCGCCAGAAATTCGAGGAAGCCTATGCGGCGTTCCTTGAAGTTCATCGCCTGCAGTCGAACGACGAGCACGTCCTGACGAACCTCAGCGACCTCGCCGGGAAGCTGAACCGTCCTGCTGACGCTAGCCGTTACGGCGCCGCGCTCACTGACCACTACCTCAAGCGCAACGATGTGGCGCGGGCCATCGCTAGCAGCCGCAAGGTTCTGAAGATTTCGCCGCAAGACCTGCCATCGCTGATGAGGCTGGCCCCTCTGCTCGAGAAGACACAGAAAAACAGCGAGGCGCTCGAAACCTATCGTGAAGCCCTGCGCCTGCACCTGAAGGCCGGTTCGACGCCGGCCGCCATCGAGTGCCTTCAGCACATTGCCAAGCTCGATCCTGACAACGCGGAGGCAAGCCTCAAACTAGCCGAGATGGCCAGCCAGGCCGGATCACCTAAGATCGCCGCCCCGGCTTATCTCCATGCCGCCCAATTGGCGCGAACCGCCGGCCAGGACGACCGCTGGGCCGAGTGGGTCGAAAAGGCTTACCACCTTGACCCGGGCGATGAGGCTGCCGTTCTCGCCACGGCCGAGGTCAGGCTGGCGCGAAACCAGCCGCGGGAGGTGATCGCGCTGCTTGAATCCATCGCTCAGCGGCAGCCGGAGGACATGGCCCCACTCACGATCCTGGCCCGCGGCTACGTGAGCGCCGGCGCATGGGAGAAGGCTGCTCCTCTTGCCCTCAAGCTTTTCCAGTCCCAGCCGGAATCCATTCTTCTGATCGAAAATGTGATTGAGGGCTTTCTGGGGGCGGCGGACACCGAGAGGGCTATGTCCCTGGTCGAGCAACTTCGGACCCGCCTGGTCCAGCAAGGCAAGGGCAAGGAATTTCTGGCGCTGGTGGAGAAAATCTTTCAATTCGACGAGACCAACGTAGAAATCGTTGAATTGCTGACGGTCCTGTATAACGAAATGAACCGCGAAGAAGGCTTGCGGCGCTCGCTCGCCCGCCTCTTCAATCTTTACTTGGCCGCCGAGCAATACGATAAAGCCGCCGATACCCTTGAGCGTATCGTGGATGTGGATCCTTACGGCCCCAGTCACGCCGACCGCCTTTTGAACCTCGAAGGCCACATAGACGATATGTGGTACCGGAACATTGCATCGCGGATTCAGGCGCCGGCTTCGTCCGTTCTAGCCGCCTCGGCGGAGAGGAAGGAAGCGGAGAGCGCCGCGGTCTCGGGAAGAAAGGAGTCGCTCGAAGACCTGCTGATCGAAGGGGAGATGTTCTCTCACTACCAGTTGTCCTTCAAGCTGAAGGAAACGCTGGAGAAGATAGATCGCCTTTACCCGGGGGCTTACGAGCGGAACACCCGTCTAAGGGATCTGTACGATGCCACCGGCTTTCATCCGACGCCGGCTCCCGAGGTTCCGACGGTTGACACGGCTCACGAGGACGCCGCACGCGGGGCGAGCGCTCCCTCCGCGCAATCCCTCGATCACCTGCAAAGGATTTCAGAAATTACGGCTAATATCTTCCGCGAGGCTACCCCGCAAGGGGTGGTCCAGGTCGCCGTGGAGCAGATTGGAAAGGCGCTCGGCGTCAGCCGCTGTTGGGCCGCGCTCGGAACCACCGAGCGTGGGCCCGAGCTGACGGCGGAGTTCTGCAATCTGGGCGTGCTGGCTTCGGAAAACGCGCTGGCAGCCAAAGTTTTCACCTTCTTTGCCCGCCAAGTGGCGAACCACCCGGAAGCCTGGACGTTCGACAACCTGAGCCAGGCTTCTGAAATATCGCCTGTCTTCCTTGAGCTGACCCAGTTGGGAGTGAAGTCTCTGGTCGCCATCCCGCTCAAGGACAAAGACCAGGTGGCAGGGTTGCTGATGGCCGAGCAGTGCAACTCAACGCGATTCTGGTCGCCGGGCGAGTTGATCCTGATCAAAGCGGTGGTGCCGCAGATCATCATCGGCGTGAATAATACGCAGCTCCGGCGCCTGGTGAAGTCTCTGGCGGGGAACGATCCCGATACCGGACTTCTGCCGCGCGGCTCCTTCATAGATTGCCTGCTGGCCGAAGCCAGGCGCGCCAAGGAGCAGCGCCAACCTCTCACGGTGTCCCTGATCGAGCCGGAAGACACGGCCCGGCTAGCCAAATCGTTGGGCGATGCGCGGCTACAGCCCTACATGCAGAGAGCAGGGAAGGTGGTGACTTCTAATCTTCGGCAAAACGACATGGCCATCCGTTACGGCCCCTGCACAATGAGCTTGGTGTTTCCGGACACCAATCTCGAACAGGCGGGGTTGGCCATCGAGAAGCTCCGGCGCGTCCTTGGCCAGCTCAAGCTGGAAGACCACGAGCCGCTTCGCTTTTGCGCGGTTATGTGCGACGTGCCCCTGGATTCCGGCTTCGATGCTGTGGATGGAGTCACCGAGGTCATCAACCGGCTGGACGCCACGCTCGACGAGGTTCGCAAGGACTCCAAGCATCAAGTGATCGCCTCGCGGTTCCGGGGCTGAGCGGCCTGCCACTTGGCCGCAACCCGCATGAACAATTAGAGTTTTCGAAAGGTTAGGCCCCAAGCATGGGTTACGCCAACTTGCTCTTCGACGTGCGCGACGGAATCGGTTATCTGACCGTCAACCGCCCTGAGAAGCTCAACGCTCTGAACCGCCAGGCAATCGAGGAGGTGGGTGCCTGTTTTTGGCGGATCGGTCACGACAGCGGGGTGAAGGCCGTCATTTTCACTGGCGCGGGCGAAAAGGCGTTTGTCGCCGGCGCCGACATCGAGGAGTTGGCGGCTCTCACGCCCGTCGAAGCCCAGGAAACTTCCGCCCGCGGTCAAAGCCTGCTCAACTTTATTGAAAACCTTGGCAAGCCCGTCATTGCGGCCATCAACGGCTACGCGCTCGGCGGCGGCTGTGAATTGGCCCTGGCTTGCACACTCCGCGTCGCGTCTGACACTGCGCGGCTCGGCCTGCCCGAAGTCAAATTGGGCATCATCCCCGGCTACGGGGGCACCCAGCGATTGCCGCGGCTGGTGGGAAAAGGCAAGGCGCTCGAAATGATTCTGACCGGCGAGCCGGTGACGGCGGTGGAGGCGCTGCGCGTCGGGCTGGTCAATCAGGTCGTTCCGCAATCAGACTTGATTCCAGCCGCTGAATCCTTGGCGCGCAAAATCATCACCAATGGGCCGCAGGCCTTGAAATTCGCGCTCCAAGCCGTCCACCACGGCGGGGAGCTGCCGCGCACCGAGGGCGAATTCCTGGAAGCAACCTTGTTTGGACTCGCCTTTGCCACGGCCGACATGACAGAAGGGACACGCGCTTTTTTGGAAAAACGGCCGGCGAAGTTTGCAGGGAAGTAGCTTTCAGCCGTTAGGCGCGGAGATGACGCGGCCTGATCTTGTGGTTGGCCAGATAGCCTGGCAGGCCAACAGTAGGAACGCTTCAGCGCAGTCGTGGACCGCGCGGCTGTCCGAAATATATTTGTGATGCGGCGGCACGCGGCTGGTCCGCCCCATGATTGTGGGATTCAAATACCCATCAGGAAGGCGCTCGGTCGCAGCGCCTTCGAGGCGGGAGGATTCCTTAGCTGATGGCTGAGGGCTGACAACACATGGCCTCCAGAAGAAAAGCCCGGGAACTCGCCTTGCAGATGCTCTTCCAGTGGGAGGTTGGCGGGCACGCGCCGGCTCACGTCGTCAACACCTTCCTCGGCGGCCGC
>JAKAWO010000224.1 GCA_021827255.1 Acidobacteriota bacterium
CGCGGACAATCTGGCGCACGAAAGCTTGCGGCTTGAGCGAAGGATGCGGGGCAATGCGGCGCTCTTCCGGGCGCGTGGGCGCGGAGCGGATGACGTCCTCGAACGGCTGGCCCGCCGAAATGCGCCGCAGCCCGCCGCTTTTCCACTTCCTCAAATTGTCTTGCACGCGGCCTTCGCAGGGTTTGCGGAAAAGGCCCCACGGCTCCCAGCCCGAGCGCGGCATGACCGTAACCTCGGCAAATTCTCCATGCGCGTTTTTGGGCCGGTCGCCGCCCCGCAGCGTTTTGACCAGGCGGATAATTTCGCCGCGCTTCTCAAAACCCTCGTCCATCAAGGGCAGATAGACCAGATGCGAAAGCAGCGGGTTGGTAGCGATAAAGACGTGCCCTCCGGGAACCAATACGCGCATCGCGCAGCGGGCGAATGCGGAAAAGAAACCACGCAATTTCGCGCGGTCGGAGTCCGTCAGCACTGTGAAGCGCGGCAACGGGCTGCGCTTGCAGCCGTCGTAGGAAGGAGGGATGCGCCACACACCGCCGTGTCCGTTGCGGAGTTTGGCCTTTTCCTCGGGTGTGTACTCTTTCAGCCCATAGGGAGGATCCGTGACGATGGCGTGAATGGAATTTTCTCCCCTGCTCTCCATCCACTCAAAGCAGTTGCCTAAATGCAGGCTGTAACGCGGCATTTGGGATCCTCGCTTGCGTTATTGGCGATATTACCACAGATTGCGGCGGAGAAGCCCGAAGAACTCCTCGGCGGTTTTCTGGGTGAAGCCGATGGTATAGAGAGTGGAACGCATGGGCGGGCTAAAAGCGCTCGACGAGGTGGGGGTCGAGGCGGAAGGCGCATTGGCGGGCCTGGAGGTCCAAAGCGCGGTCGAGGGCCTGGGCGCGGGCGGTGGGGAAGAGGGTGTTGGCGGCGAGCTCGGCGAACCCGGTGGAGCGAAGCAGGCGGTCTTCGGCGGCCGCCTGGGTTTCGACGCTTCCGTCCCTGCGCCGGTGCAATAGATCAAGACCGCGCGCCGCGAGCTCGGGGGCAATCATCAGGAAGCGGTGACACTCGAGGGGGTCGTCCTCGGCACACATGAGCGCCACGCGACGGCTGAGCGCCTCCCGCTCCAGGCGCTCGATGCCGGCGCCAAAGGCATACGACCGGCGGCAAGCGCGATAATCCACCACGCCGTCGGGGCCGTAGGCGGCAGGGTCGTCAGGACGGCCGCCCAATTCTTCACCGAGGAAAAGATAGGCGATGCCGTGACGCTCGAGAAACTTCTCGAGGACGGCGCGGTTGAATTGGGGAAACCGTCCGCTCACCGGCTGGCTGCGGACGTCCACCAGAAGCTCAATGCCGTGACGGCGAAGGAGCTGGACGAATTCGTTGGCTTCCATCGAGGAATGGCCGAGAGTGAGCAAAGCGCCCGGGCCTTGGCGGAAGCTCACATCGTTGGGAGTGGAGGATGACATCTCGTCATTCTACGCCGAAACAGTGTCGCATCCCGTAAAATTGAGGGGCAACCGCGCGCGGACGTCCCTTTGGGGCCTCACGGAGCGGAACAGACAACGCTCTGCGCCATCCAACAGCTTCAAGCTATACGCCGCACCGCCGAACAAGCGAACAAGCCGCAGAGTTAAAAAACAACGCGCTACCTGCTATATTGCCGGGGAAAAGGCACGGTCAATCCAAGAGGGATTGACCGTGGCACCTGCTTCGACACGGCGGTAGAATACGCCATGCGGGGCCGACGGCCACCGAAAGGACGCGGAGCGCAAAGGCGGCGGTTGGCGCAACCTGCTGCCGGAGAGCGACCGTGCCGCGCCGTGACGCAAAGTGGAAGGAGCGAAAGCCGAGGGTCGAAGCATGAAGGAAAGAAAAGGTCTGCTGTTGAGCATTCTCGCTGTAGCGTTTTTTGTCGCCTGGGGCCGGGCCGCGCCGGCGTCGCCTCCGTTGCCGCTGCGGGTCGTTAAAGATTATCCACTGCCGGGACGGACGACGCGCTTCGACTACGAAAGCTACGATCCGAAAAGCGGCCTGCTTTTTATCGCGCATCTGGGCGACAGCGAGGTTCTGGTCTTCAATACCAAGCTACAGAAACTTGTGGGGGAGATTCCCGGCGTCTCAGCGGTGCACGGCGTGTTGGCGGTCCCTTCCTTGGGCCGCGCGTATGCTTCGGCCACAGGCCGGGACGAGGTATTCGCCATTGACGAGCGCAACTTCCACATCCTGGCGAAGATTCCCGGCGGTCACTACCCGGACGGATTGGCCTTTGATCCGATGACCCATCAACTGTTCGTCTCCGACGAGCTGGGCCGCACGGATACGGTGATTGATACGGCTACGGAAAGGCGAGTGGCAACCCTTCGCCTGGGCAGCGAGGCCGGAAATACGCAGTTTGACCCCGTGTCCGGCCGCATGTACGTGGACGCGCAGAGCCTCAATCGGCTGATCGCCATAAATCCCAAAGCCAAAAGGATCGCCGCAAGTTATCCTCTGCCGGGTTGCGAGCACGACCACGGGCTTTATATTGACGCGCCACGCCGGATGGCCTACGTCGCCTGCGACGGCAACGCCAAGCTGCTCACTTTCGATCTGCGCCGGATGCAGGTGACGGGGATTCATTCCGTCGGGCGAAACCCGGACGTCCTGGCGTTCGATGCGAAGCTCGGCCGACTCTACGTGGCGAGCGAAAGTGGCGTGGTGGCGGCATTCGGAGAGAAAGGACGTGGGATCGTCAAGTTGGGAGAGAGTTACCTCGCCCGCGAGGCTCACTCGGTGGCGGTGGACGCGCAACACCGGGTCTATTTTCCCTTGCAGGATTTGAACGGCCATCCGGTCTTGCGCATTATGATCCCCGCTGACTGACTGGGCGCGCGTTGACCGGCGAGTGACACGCGAGTATAGTTTGCGTGCAATCTGTTCCAAAGGCTCGTCATCTGAGAAGAGGAGAAACTTCCATGCCACTTACGAAACGGTTAGGTGCAGAATGCCTGGGTACGTTCTGTTTGGTTCTTGGAGGTTGCGGCGCCGCTGTCCTGGCGGCAGCATTTCCAAAGCTTGGGATAGGCTTTGTGGGAGTTGCGCTTGCGTTCGGTTTGGCGCAGCTCACGATGTGCTACACGATCGGACACATTTCGGGCTCCCATATCAACCCTGCGGTCACGATCGGCTTAGCCACGGGCGGGCGTTTTCCGCGGCGTGAGGTCATACCCTACATCGTCGCGCAGGTCGTGGGGGCCATCATTGCAAGCGCTGTGCTCTACGAGATTGCTTCTGGAGTTCCCTCCTTTACCCTCGCCGGCGGATTTGCCTCCAACGGTTACGGGGCGCATTCGCCGGGTGGCTATGCGCTTCATGCGTGTCTGGTCTGCGAAATCGTGATGACGTTTCTGTTCGTGGTCATCATCCTGGGGGCCACGGACAAGCTGGCGGCATCCGGGTTTGCGGGCCTTGCCATTGGCTTGGGGCTGACGCTAGTTCATCTTGTCAGCATTCCGGTGACGAACACCTCGGTGAATCCTGCGCGTAGCACAGGACCGGCGCTCTTTGTGGGCGGGTGGGCTATCCATCAGCTTTGGCTCTTCTGGGTGGCGCCGATCGTCGGCGGAATTATTGCCGGGATTGTTTATCCCCGCATCACCGAAGCCCGTGCAGCTATGCCTGCCGGCGCTCCCGGACTCAAATCAACGAGCCAGAGTAATACTTGAGAACGTAGCATTACCGTTCTTGTCACAGCCAGCATGGATCTGGGCGCAAGGCACAGGGGCGCAGCTTCAACACGGCGGTAGAATACCCAGCCGCGGAGCCGACGGCCACCGAAAGGACGCGGACCGCAAACGCGGCGGTCCGCGCTACGTGCTCATCAATCGCAATCCGCCCGCGCCGCCGCCTGGATTCGCGCGCGCGCGGTTCCATCGTCCGCTCGATCAGGGCGCAAAATTCGTTGGCGGCGAGTTTGCGCTGCCCGGAGTTTTCCCACTTCTCGAAGGCGCGAGCGAGCTCCCGCTCAAACGCCGTGAGCTGCCGGCTATGGTAAACTGCCTACGGTTGCGAGACCCAAGGCAGCGTGGCGGCCCCAAAGGCCCGGCTAGGGGAAAGGGCGAAAGGCTGCCGACGCGGGGCGGGGTCTCGGCCAGCCTGCGATGACTCACACGGCGGATTCCAAAGCCAGGCGGCGGGAAATTTGCCGGATTGCGGCGCGCGTCTTTTACGAAAAGGGTTACGACGGCGCGTCTATGCAGGAGATTGCGAAGGCCGTCGGCCTGACCAAGGCGGGCCTTTACCATCACGTGGGCAGCAAAGACAATCTGCTGTTTGAAATCATGAACTACGGCATGGACATTCTGGACGAGACGGTGCTCGACCGCGTGCGGAACATCGAGGAACCGCGCGAGCGGCTGCGGCAAACGATTATCGGGCACATTGACTTGATCGTGCGCGCCCGCGACCAGGAAATCACCGTGATCCTGCACGAAAACCGATCGCTGAAGGGCGCGTGGCGCGAAAAGATCAACCGCCGGAAGCGCGCCTACCTCGAGTATTTGAAGGAGCTGATCGCCCAAGCGCAAGAGCGGTCGGGGCGTCCGGCGCTGGTTCCTCCGACGCTCGGGGCGTTTTATCTGCTCGGGCTGATCAACTGGCTGTACCAGTGGTATCGGCCCGAAGGAGCGATCCGGCAGGAGCAGCTCGAGCAGGCGACGGCGGATTTTTTCTTTCGCGGCCTGTTGGGCGACGGGATGGAAGAGCGCGACAAGGCGCAGAGCTCAACCGGCGAACGGAAAGCGTCGCCATGAAGATTATCGCTTTTCAAGGAGAGCGCGGAGCGTTCAGCGAAGAAGCCGCTTACAAGCTGCTGGGGCGGAACATTCAAGTGCTGCCGCGCGAGAGTTTTGGGGCGGCGTTTGCAAGCGTCGTTCACGGCCAGGCCACCCACTGTTTGGTTCCCATCGAGAACACGCTGGCCGGCTCGGTGTATGAAAACTACGATCTGTTGCTCAAAAACCGGCTCCACATCGCGGGCGAAGCGAACCTGCGCATCGTTCACAACCTGATCGCTTTTCCTGGAACGACGCTCGGCAACCTTCGTCAGGTCTATTCGCATCCAGTGGCCCTGGCGCAGTGCAGCCGTTTTTTGGCAAGACATCGCCGGGTGGAGCGCATCCCGTTC